>CAZQSP010000119.1:0-2970 GCA_964596085.1 uncultured Oscillospiraceae bacterium | reverse complement strand
GCTGCCATTGTTGGCAAGCTCGAGCCTGCGCGTGAGCGGCGAGCTCATATCGTGATTGCTCACATCGGTGCCGCAGCTTACGAGCATCGACAGCTTTTTGTCTTTTATGGAAAGCTTGCTCCACTCTGTGCTCGCATCGTTGGCAATCGTATAGTCGTTACTTCCTGTGAGCTCAAGCTTCTCGACCTCAAGCTTGCCCGTCGGCATCTTGTTCCGAATCGTGAGCGAGGAATATGTAAGCAGGGTGGGGTCGCCCTCTGTCGCTGTCTCGGCTGTTATCCTCTCTGTAATATCAAAACACAGCGTTGTTGCGGACAGGCTTGCGTTGACCGATATGGCGCGTTCGCTTGCACTGCTTGCCGCCGCTGCCGTCTGTGACGACTCGCTTGTGCTGTTCGCGTAGCCCGTCGTCGGCAGCAGACCTATCATCAGTATACATAAGAGTCCCGTAATTATCTTTTTCATTACCGTCGCCTTTCCTTTCGTAGTGTGACAAGTAGTTTTGCAGCTCGGTGCGGAGAAAGGCTCCGTACCCCAAGCCGCAAGGCGGTTTTCTCTGCAGCCGCCCTATTCTTCGCTTGGATATATTATTGCGTTTGGCGTGTAGTATGTAGCTTCGAGCTCTATAGGGTCGGTTTCTGTCCAAGCTCCCGTGCTGTAGTCACGTTTAGCAAACATACGGTCTGTAGCAACCTGTGCTATAGTCTTCTTATATTTGGCAAGCTTATCCGCTTGTAAATTGTCCCAGTCTGCTATATCGGCATAAGGGATCGAACTAATAGCATCCTTTTCTGTAGCAGGTCTCGCAGATCCGTTTGCGGGAACTCGGAATGTGTTGACATACCCGTCCTGCGGGGTTTTGCTTATTTCAATCTGATTACATTCAAAAAACATAGCGTCATAGCAGTGGTCGTAGAAGTCGGTTGCCGGAAGTGCCGGAAGCGACTCCAGTGAGGTACAGCCCCTGAACATTTCATTATAACATCGCCAAGACAGTATCCGTGCCGGAAGTGCCGGTGGAGTTTTTAGTGCGGTGCAATGATCAAACATAATACAGTAGCAGGATTCCCCCAGGCTTGTTGCAGGTAATTTCGGCGCAGCACTAAGAGCTGTGCAGTTACCGAACATATATTCGTAATAGGATTCTGTTCCCGAGAGATCGCTCTGCGGAAGCAACAAGCCCGAGGCATCCACTATGGAGCTGTTGTACATAAACAGCATTCCAAATGCATAGCTAGCTTTGTCCGGAAGTATGCCTCTGTCCACGCTCTCCCAGTTGCGCAGCGCCTCTATGTTTCCGCTGAGGGCTACATCGCTGCCGCCGAAGATAAATCTCAAGCGTGCGCTCGCGGAATCCTCAGCAGAGAATGCTTCTATACCGCTGCCTCTGAGATACAGGGTTCCGGAGTCTGCATTTACAATTGTGTTGGGATTTTCCTCGTCTGACCAATAATCATAGCCTCCCTCTTGTATGTTACTGTATTCTTCCCACGTTGCTCCGTTGTCTGTGGAATACTCAAGTGTTCCGTTTTCGTCAGTAAAATTCGTACTTCCTACTTGAAATGTGAGATTCTGTCCCGTTACCTTGACGAGGGCAGGCTTTGCCGAGATCGTGAGCGTTACTGTCGCTCCTCGTCCGCTCGTTGCCTCCTCAAGCGGTGAGAAATGACCGCTGAGGGCGACCTCGCCGGTACCGTCCCTGTATATTGTGTATTCCGGCTCGCAGCTACCTGCGTTTGCGCCTTGACCCAGATCGTAGCTGTCCTCGCTGTCACCGAATTGGGCAAGCATGGAAAAGCTCTTGCCGGCGATGCCGAAGTCGTAATCATCGGCAACCAGGGTATATCCGTTCTCCGTTGTCACAGTCATACTGTCTACCTGCACGGTGGATGCGAAATTGTCTATGATGATGGGATCGTAGTCGAGCAAGGTAGGATCGCCGGGTGAGCTGTTCCTTGCCGTTATACTCTCCGTCACGCTGAAGCTTATCAGTGGATCGCTGTCGCCGCTGTACAGTCTTGCCTTGATGGGGAGCACTGTCGAATTGTCATATGCAAATGCCGGTACGGCACAGGTCAGCACCATTATCATAATCAGTATCAATACTGTGATTCTTTTCATTGCCTTCCTCCTTCGGACATTTTTCGTCTATTTAAGCTATTATACCCCCCCCCCTATGTGGTTTTGCAAGCACTTTTTTAGCATTATAGCCTTTTTTGTGATATTTTTTCAAAAAAATGGACCGATGTATGTTTTTTTGTACAAAAGGCTCTGGGGCAAAAAAACACAAAGCCCGGACAAGGCTGTCCGAGCTCCGCGCTTCTGTAGATAAAACTATGTTCTCTATCTTTTTTTGTTTTTCTTTCTTTGGGCTTTTCTCTGCGCTCTTGCAATCTCCTGTCTGTGCAGCAGCTCTTGCTCTCGCTGCTCCTGCTCCTCGGCGCTGATATCGTCGATGTAGATATTGGGATTCATATTGCGCGCAAGCTCCATCGCCCCTCTGCAATCCGAGGGCTTCATTATGAACGAACGAGTAACAACATCCTTTCCGATGTGCAGCATAACATTTGGTTTTGCTTTTTTGTAATCAGGGTGCATGGTGGTGACCTCGTCCCAGGTCCAGTAATTGTGCTTTACGAGACTCTTGAACATTATGTACTTGATGTCCACGCCCTCCTTGCTGATTACGTGCTCCTTTTCAAAGAAGCAGGCAAGAATAACCAAGAGTGCAAGCGGAATATAGATGTACTGTCCTGCAACCACCTCGCGGTAGAGCAGATAGACCGCAGCAATGAATATTGCTATCTTAACCCATAATTCCCTTTCCTTCACAATGCCTTTGTATTTCATAGTCAAATAATCCTTTATCTGTATTGTGTGTGACTGTCTTTGCGTCTATCTGCCTGTCTTCTGAGTCTTTCTGATTTCTTCCAGAGCAGCAAGTGCCTTTTCGTGAGCTTCCTTAGGAGC
>CAZQSP010000118.1:0-2997 GCA_964596085.1 uncultured Oscillospiraceae bacterium | reverse complement strand
TTGAGGGCGAGGTTAAGCGTTCAACAGGCATGCTCAGCAATCCGGGCTTTGTAAACAAAGCACCTGAGGATAAGATTCAGGCAGAAAAGGATAAGCTTGCTATGTACGAAGAAATGCTTGCAAAGGTATCCGCACAGCTTGAGGCGGTTACGGCAAAATTACGGTAAAGGATATGAAAACGGCGGCACTGAGCGAATTGTGACGAATTTTCGCCGCAAAAGCGAGGGTGCCGTCGCTGTTTTTATGTGTTAGGAGAAAAAGATGGGAAGTTGCAAAGGAGCAGCGTACTCCGCAGAGGGTGCGATAGGCAAAATACATGAATTTGAAAAATTCGGTTCGATCCTCGGACTGGAAAGAATGACTGAGCTTTTGGCGCTTTTGGGAAATCCGCAGGACGAGCTTTCGGTTATTCATGTTGCGGGAACGAACGGTAAGGGTTCGACCTGTAAGTACATTTACAGCGTGCTGCGGGAGTGTGGCTATAAGGTAGGGCTGTATACCTCACCCTTCCTCGAGATTTTCAACGAGAGAATAGAGCTTGACGGTGAGTACATCAGCGACGAGGATTTGGCGGAATATACAGACAGAGTTCTTGAGGCGGTCGAGGAAATGATCGCTGCGGGAAAGCAGTCACCGACGGAATTTGAAGTGATCACCGCAATAGCTCTGCTCTATTTCAAGGAAAAGGGCAGCGATTATGTTGTTTTGGAGGTAGGCCTGGGCGGCAGAGGTGACTCGACCAATGTATGCAAGAAGCCGCTGATTTCGGTAATCACATCAATTTCATATGACCACACGGATCGCCTCGGCGATACCCTTGCGGAAATCGCCTCGGAAAAAGCCGGCATCATCAAGGACGGCTCGCCCGTGGTCACAAGTGCCGAGGCAGAAGAAGCACTCGCCGTCATAGAGCGGACTGCGGCAGAACACGGCTCACTATACTTTGAAACCCGTAATCTGCCTTGCCGCATCACCGAAGAAACCTTTGGCGGCTGCCGCTTTGACCTGACAGTACAGGGCGTGAGCTTTAAAAATCTTGAAATTTCAATGCTTGGAGAGCACCAAGTCAAAAATGCGGCAGCAGCGGTAGCGGCACTGTGCATTTTGGAAGAAAACGGAGATGTATGCGTGCCCGATGAAGCACTTCGCAGCGGCTTGAAAAAAGCCCGCCAAAACGGAAGATTTGAGCTGATGTCGGAGCAGGACGAAAAGCCTATGCTCATCATCGACGGAGCACACAATCCGGACGGAGCCTTGATGCTAAAGAGAACTATGCAGCTTTTCTGCAGCGGAAAGCGAATACTGATGGTGACGGGAATGCTCGCCGATAAGGATACGGAGCATATACTCGGAGAGTTTACCGATATCACGAACGAGTTCATAGCTACCGAGCCTAAAAATCCACGCAGAATGAGCCTTGACGAGCTCGGAGATAGGCTCAAGAGGCTCGGAGGCAGTGTGCTTTACAAGGGAGAATGTACCGAGGCGTTCGATGCGACAATGAAGAAGAAGGACGAATACGATGTGATTCTTTTTGCAGGCTCGCTGTACCTGATAGGAGAAATCAGAACGCTGATCAGAAAATACCGCGGAGAAATATAAGCTAAAGGCAAGATAAAACCGCCTCGTATGCGGAGGTATACCGACATACACAAAAATCATATATGGGAGGACTGAGACAATATGAAATTTATTCTGCGTTCGACAGATGAATACGAAAGACTGACAAAATTTTTTGCAGAGAACAGGCTGGAGTTTGACGGAGAAGAAGAGGTTGATACAGATATTGTAAAATGCTGGAAAATAACGCAGGCAAGCTCCGAGGAGCTTGCGCATATCACGCAGGACACAGCGGACGGCGAGGACTGCCTTGTGGCAGGCTGTGTGCTGGCGCTCAGAGAGGGCAAATATATAATCGACGGCATAGCTGTGGATAAGACACTTCGCAAGCTCGGACTCGGCAAGCTGCTTGTAAACAAAGTAAAGGAAGAAGTAAAGGCGCGTGGTGGCGATGCGATTTATCTGGTGGCACGAGCACCGGAGTTTTTCAGAGCACTCGGCTTTGAAGCCATAGCTGCAGGCAAGGCACCTAATTTTTTTGAGTGCAAATACTGTCCGCAGTACGGCAGCGAATGTCATCCGGAGCTTATGCGGCTTGTGCTTTAGAAGCTGACCGCTGCGGCATCACACCAAAATCCACTTGCTGATATACGGCATCAGACCGTTTTGTATGAAGCGGCTGCTGATGCTTATAACTTCCTGTATAGATATCGCTTCACGGTGCTCATACCAATAGTTGAGCATTGATATTACCGAGGCAGAGCCCATTTCTATAAATATTTCTGTGTTAATATCCTCCTCCGGAATTTCAAGCTTTTCGCGTACGGTCTTCTTGATGTATACCTTTAGCTCCTTGAGAAAATCCGGATCGCCGTAGGGCCCCAGCAAAACCGCAAGCTGCTCGGCATTCTGAGCGTAAAATTCTGAAATAAGAGTCATTATATCCGAAAAGGAATGTACGTCATGTATGCGACAGATAAATATGCGGTAGGTCTCAAGTAGGGATAGCTTTATTTCTTCGAGAAGCGCATATATATCGGAATAATAGCTGTAGAAGGTGCTGCGGTATACACCGGCAGCCTCGGTGATCTCTTTTACGGTGATTTTATCAATCGGCTTTTGGCTGTAGAGCTGCCAAAATGCTGTTCTGAGCTTTTGCTTGGTTCTTTCTGTCCGTTCGGGCTGTTTTTTCATTTTTATATCTCCTTAGGCTACGTGGGCGAATGGTCGCTGCCACGCTCATAAATACGACAGACAAGGTGAGATTGTCGGTTGATGATTTGTTTGTCTGCTAATATAATAACCATATACAATAATACAACGGCGTGTCGTTTTTTGCAAGAGGAATCTGTGCCATTATTCTCTGTACAAACGCAGGCTGTAACTTGTATTTTTCACAGTTTTGACACACTGTATGTTTTTTTTAGTGCTAAAATA
>CAZQSP010000117.1:0-2999 GCA_964596085.1 uncultured Oscillospiraceae bacterium | reverse complement strand
CCGTTTCCAAGAAATCAGCTACCTCCAAGACTGTTTCCAAGCTCAAAAAAGGCAAGACCTATTACGTAAAGATTAGAGCCTACAAGACTGTGGACGGAAAGAAGATCTACTCGTCCTGGAGCACGTCAAGAAAGGTAAAGGTATGATAAAAGGACTGTACAGACGGCTCCTGCCCCTGCTTATGGTACTCCTGCTAGTCGTGATGACAGCAGGCTGCGGCGAGGAAACAGATCCGCCTGCGGCAGTAAAAGCAGAGTGGGCGGCAGCTGCCGATAAGGAATACGACGGCTTTGACGAGTACATCGACGAGGCTGCTGCCGAGGAAAGCGGTGCAGAGCCTATGTTTATAAGCACGGATAAGGAAATCAGCAATTTCAAGCTTTTGAAATTGAGCCTTGCCGAATCCGATGATGACGGCAATATCAAATTTACGACACAAACACTGTATAAACAAAAAGAGCTGACAGCAGACTGTCCGCTTAAACTGACTGTTCCGATTTACGGAACGATACCGAGCTACGGCATCAGCTACACCGACACAGACGGAAGCGAAAAGGTCAGCTCGATAAACCTCAGCGGCGAAGACGGCAGCATACTTCTCAGCCCAATAGACATACTCTAGCCCCGCATTACACATCGAGAATAACGAAAAAATCTCCGAGCCACGGCACATTGATGCCTGTGGTCGGAGATTTTTTTTATTTATCCTCGTCATCCTCTGCCGCGGAATTTTGCATCACCGCCGCATAGCGCAGCAGTTGTTTCAGCGAATTGACACCGAGCTTTGCATAAATATTGCGATTGTGGAAACGGATCGTTGATTCCTTCAAGCCGGTAACCTCGATGATATCCTTGAGGGTTTTCCCCTCCATATAAAACCCGAGAACCTTTTTTTCCGTAGGTGTCAGTCGTTCCATACCTGCGAGGAAATGATGGTAATCCTCCGGGTCAATTTCATCTCTCCTTGAGTATGCAAGTCTTTCGACCGTCCTGCTCGCCTCATCATACTTCTCCTGCATTTCAGAGATAGCTGCCAGTGCTTCAGCCTTTTCGCGTTCCGCATATGCAACGGCGGATTCGCGCAGTCTGTCCTGCTCAGCAAGAAAACGGAACAAATCGTCGATTTCAACAATGCGGCTACCGTTGTCAAATTGACTTGCCTTGATTTGCTCCATAGATTTCAAAAGCGGCTTTACGTACTGTCTGCTCAAGAAAAGACTTGCAAGCATAGACAGAACAGTGACCAGCAGAAGCAGGAAGATGGTTTTGATTTTTCGGCTGTTCACGCAGCTGTCATACTGAGATTTAGGAATCATTGAAACAACGGTATGCTGTGAATTGCCGATATTCAGATGTGCGGCGCTGCCTATCAAAACAGTAGCATCCGCGGACAAGGTCAAAAAATCATTATTTCTTGCGCTTTCCACCATTATATCTCCGGAAATTACAGGCGCATAACCGGAGCGATTCGGAGCAATTTGTCCCGTGTATACACCGGAGAATTTGCTTGCCTGCGCGGTATCGTCCGGTGTAGGCCTGCCGTCGACAGAGGATGCATCATTCGCTTCGGACGGCAGACGATCCAAGAGAGCGCAGACCACAAACTCCTGCTCAGAATCAGAGACCGAGTACAGTGATTGAAAGAAGGGATCACTGAGCTCAAAGCCGCAAACCCCTACGATATCGCCATCGGCATCAGCTATGGGTGCACATAAGAATCTGACCTTTTCCCACGCATCCGGCAGCTTGTATGCAGGCGTGAGCAGATAGCCCTTGACAGGATCCGACTCAAGCTGCCTCATCACAGCTTCCATCTGAGGGAAGGTTCCTTCCTCAAGCTCACACTCCCACGTACTGAACAAATTTATATCGTTATCCCTTGCGACCCTGGAAATACCGCGGAACATACAAACCGAATTACGAAGCGTGGTTGCAGAGCCGACATTTGCATATTTTAAGTATATACCGCTGTAGTAATTGTCGCTTAGACCGTCATTTACCGTTGTATTCAGCATAAAGAACGCACCGCTGCACTGTGCAAGCCTCAAATTGTTAAAAACAGTATCGTATGAGCTGCTTTGCAGCTCATACAATGCGGACGGGTTATTTTTGAGCTTATCAAACTCAGTTCCGCAATTTTCGAGCTGCTCACTCATCTGCTCCGAAAACTCAAGCGCAAAGGCTGCGAGTCGATCCGAATCCTTGTAAAGCCTGCCGACAGAATAATCGAGCTGCTGTGTCAGAATATGCCTGAGCTCGTTATCTGCCGGGTTTATAACTCCGAACAGGTTAAGCAGCATAAACAAAACGGTGATAATACATATAAGACAAGTAAGCAGGCACAGCACAAAGCGTCTGCGCATTGAAATGCCTTGCTTTCTGATCCCCAAAAGTATTTCCTTGAGGGACAGCCCGCTTACATACGAGTGCGACAAGCCATTCACAAAGTTTTTCACAATGTACGCCTCCTCGAACAGCTCTAGCTGAGAGCCTTTCTTACCTGTGTCAAGGCTTCCGCACTGAGCTCACGCATTACCGTCGCTTCGGCTTCACCGCTCCTTATGCGAGTCTCAAACTCGTTGTGTGCGGCAGCCAGGCTTGCTTTGATCAGAGTCTCAAAGTCCTTCTGTGTATCGGCAGAGCCCTCATAAATCGGCAGACTGCAAAAGCTGTAGCCACTCGTATACTGATCCTTGACAGCAGCGTAAAGCATACGGTATTTTTCGTTTTCGACAGCTTCAAGATTGTCAAACAAGGCTTCAAAAGCCTCATCGGTTACAGGCAGATAGCCTGCTTTTGTAACGAAGTCAAGATTGTGCTGCTTTTCGGAAATCCATTTTGCAAAAACAGCGGCAGCTTCATTCTTGCGCTCGTCCTCGCTCCTTACGGCAAACAAACCGCCGCCGCGGTGCACAACCGTAGGAGTGCTGCCCTCAAGACAAGGATAAGGAAGCACCAGCGTTTCGATATCCTCGGTGCTGTTATCCTCATAGGTCACA
>CAZQSP010000116.1:0-3025 GCA_964596085.1 uncultured Oscillospiraceae bacterium | reverse complement strand
CTCTTTGCGAAGGCACTCACAGATGTTGCCGGTATTTCCAAGGTATTTGACAGAGGACTGGTTACATATTCGTGGGAATCAAAGATGAATGAGCTGGGTGTTCACAGAGAAACACTCGAAAAATACACTGCCGAAAGTCCGGAGGTAGCAAGGGAAATGGCGGAGGGCTTGCGTGAAAAAACGGGCTCCGATATATGTATTTCCATTAGCGGAATTGCAGGGCCGGACGATATAGATGAGAACAGACCGGCCGGGCTCGCTTATATAGGTATTTGCTTTGGCGGAGAAAGCAAGGTAGTCAAAATCAAGCACAGGAATGTAAGCAGAAAATATAACCGTAATTATATGCTGCTTGCGATGCTGAATGAAATCTATAAGCTCATAAAATAGCCGTCGTTACTATGCAGCACCGCAGATGACGAGGCAGAAAACAGAGAAAACGGAAATGACAAAGATGAGAGAAATGAACGAAGCGACGGAAACGAGAAAAAGTGAAAGGCTTTCAACGGAGCAGGTGCAAGAGCTTTACAAGAAATTTAATACACCTGCAAATGTCATAGGACACTGTGCTGCGGTGACGGACTGCGGACTTCGCATTGCAAAAGCACTTAATGCCAAAGGCTATAGGCTCGACCTTGAGTTGATAAGAGCTGCCGGGCTTGCGCACGATGTTGCAAGAACAATGGACAGACATTGGGACGTTATGGCGGACAAGCTCGAGGCGATGGGATATGAGGATGAGGCGGCTATCGTAAGGGTACATATGGATCCGAGAGAATACAGCCCCGTGGATAGGCTCACAGAAACGGATATAATCTGTCTTGGTGACCGACTTGTAAAAGAAGATAAATATGTCGGCATAGACGAACGCTTTGACTATATCATAGATAAGGCGAGAAAATACGGAGCTCTTAATTACGACGAAATAATTGCAAACAAGGAGAAAATGCAGCGGCTTTTGGACGATATTGAGCTCATCATTGGCTGTAGCATAGACAGTCTTTTCAACCCAAGCTGATTATGGGCTCAAAACCACCTGTGTTATAGCTTCTGAAAGAACATACAAATTTTGCTATGAAAATATTGACAAATATGCAAACATAGACTATAATTTTAATTAAATACCACTATTTTTTTTAAAAAAAGTGCTTGACCAAAAGAACAGAATAGTGTAATATAAGAACAAAGAGAACGAGTGTTCTATTTTCGGAGGGACAGAAAATGAGCGTAAACAATGCGAAAACAGAAAAGGACAAAGCACTGGAAGCCGCAATGGCTCAGATACAGAAGCAGTTTGGCAAGGGTGCGATAATGAAGCTGGGTGATGACAGCGCACATATGAACATCGCGGCGATTTCAACAGGCTCGATAAGCTTGGATATCGCTACGGGAATAGGCGGAGTGCCTAAGGGACGAATCGTTGAAATATTCGGTCCGGAATCGTCAGGTAAGACGACTCTGACCTTACATATCATAGCAGAGACACAGAAAGCGGGCGGAAAGGCAGCGTTCATAGATGCCGAGCACGCACTTGATCCCGTATATGCGAAGAATTTGGGAGTAGATGTCGAGGAGCTTCTCGTTTCACAGCCGGACACCGGGGAACAGGCACTCGAAATCTGTGATATGCTTGTTCGCAGCGGAGCACTCGATGTTGTTGTCATAGACTCGGTCGCAGCGCTTGTACCAAAGGCTGAGATACAGGGAGAAATGGGAGATTCTCATGTGGGCCTTCAAGCAAGACTTATGTCGCAGGCTCTGCGTAAGATAACAGGTACGGTCAACAAGTCCAATACCTGCGTCATATTCATCAATCAGCTCAGAGAAAAGGTCGGAGTTATGTTCGGCAATCCTGAGGTTACAACAGGCGGCAGAGCACTCAAGTTCTACTCGTCCATGCGACTCGATGTAAGAAGAATCGAAAGCATCAAGGCGGGCGAGGGTGTTATAGGCAACAGAACCAGAGTCAAGGTCGTTAAGAATAAGGTGGCACCTCCGTTCAAGCAGGCTGAGTTTGATATAATGTACGGAGAGGGCATCTCAAAGGCAGGAGACATTCTTGACTGTGCCGTTGAGGCGAAGCTGCTCGAAAAAGCAGGCTCGTGGTACAGCTTTGAGGGCAACAGAATCGGTCAGGGCAGAGAAAACGTGAAGGTATATCTTAAGGAGCATCCGGAGATTATGGATAGGCTTGAGGGAAGGCTGCTTGACCAGCTCAAGAACGAAGGACAGCCACAGGAACAGATGCCTGATATACCTGAGGAAGACATATCCGAAATTATGGAGATGTTCGTGGATGAGGACGGCGTTATATTGGAAGAATAGATACATAAAAATTGCTGTAAATAAGCAGAAAAGTCAAGCCAATTTCGAGCTTTTTCGAAAAAATCGCTTGACTTTTCATAGTTTAAATGTTATTATTACTGAGTTGAGCCGCACGGATCGGGTTTTTGAAGTGCAAACAATACGGTTTGCCACCCTTGACGGCGAGACCGGATAGAGGAGGATAAAATTTAATGTACGCAGTAATTGAAACAGGCGGAAAGCAGTACAGAGTACAGCAGGGCGACGTTATCACAGTTGAGAAATTAAATGCTGAGGCAGGTAGTGTCGTTACTTTTGATAAGGTACTGGTATTGGGTGAAGGCAAGGATGTAAAAGTAGGAACTCCTTACCTTGATGCTGCCGTAACAGCTACGGTGGTAGAACACGGAAAAGGACAGAAGGTTATTATCTTCAAGTATAAGTCCAAGAAGGACTACAGAAAGAAACAGGGTCACAGACAGCCATATACAATGGTTAAGATCGAAGGCTTGGGAGCTGCTGCTCCAAAGAAGTCAGCTCCGAAGGCTGAAGCAGCTAAGAAAGCTGTAGTTGAAGAAAAGACTGAAGCAAAACCTGTTAAGAAGGTTTCCGCTTCCATGAAGAAAGACGAATTAATTGCTTTTGCTAAGGAAAACAATATCGCTATCGACGAAAAGGCTACAAAGGCTGTAATCATCGAGGCTATTGAAGCAGCATTAAA
>CAZQSP010000115.1:0-3102 GCA_964596085.1 uncultured Oscillospiraceae bacterium | reverse complement strand
TTTCATAATGTTAATGTTATTAAAAAAGCCCTTGAAATATGGGCTTTTGATTGCGATATTACTCCCACTCGCTCCCGAAAACTGTAACTTAAACAGTTTTGCATAGATGGTTTAGCTTGTGGTATCTCATACATCTATATTATCCATAAAGTATGGACTATCAGATTTTTTGTTGCCATAGTGTTGCCACAATCAGCTTATTCTGTGTTCAAGAGTTAAGAATAAATCTTGTCGATAATTCCATTTAGTTCATTATGCAACTCATCTGCTTTATCATAGTTCGCAACTTCTTCCAAAGAAATTATTTCTTGGACTATGTTATTAATCTGAGCAAGTTTTTCCTCGGAAGGTTCAATAAATGGTAATTGCTTTATATAATTTGCAGAGTTATTGGCTGATGGATTTATTGCGTGCACCAAATTGTTTATAGCATCCGAATTCATAAGTGCCAGCATATAGTAAATTTTAGATGTATCTTTTGGGAATATTCCTACTATAGATTGATCGAAAACACGATCTTTCATTAGAAAAGCTCGTATTGTACTGGACTTTACCATAGGAATACCTATGCCTGTTTTGAAGTAAAAAGACGAGTTCTGAAATCTCGATTTTTTATTTCTATTATAAAATTCGATGGTCTTTTTATCCCACTGCACAAACCATTCATCTTGCTGTCTAACATAACGTCTTTTAGAAGCACTTTTAATGTATGGTACATATCCTTCTTGAACATCTGGAATTCCATATAGAGAATTACAACTAAACACTTGCTCTTGGTCAACTACCGCATAGTTTTTAGCACCTTTAACATCTTTGTTGGCGGCTTTAATAAAACGCAAATTATCGCCAGTATAGAAGCCTGTCACTACATCAGCCATATCTCCGAGTTTTTTTGAACTTTTAGACAATAGTGATGTAGTCTTTGTCTCTGCTAAAATCATTCTGCATTGTTCAGCAGAAAAAACTTCTTTTTGCGTAAAGTTAAATACCTGCAAGTGTTCAGGAAGTATATTATCCTTTCCTAATAACAATTCAAATTCACTTGGTGATTTGAATCCTTGAATTACCCTGAATGTATTGTTCAAAGCTTCACTATTTTCACATCTTTCGAGGGTGATAATAGAAAGATTGGAATATCCAAAACTAACACCCGGAAAGAATTTTGAAGGGAAAATTAACACTTCATCAATCTTGGTGTTGGCAAAAAGAACTTCTCTCAACCGTGAATGCATATTCAAAAACAAATATGTATCCGGAATGATAAAGGATAACCTACCGTGCATTTTTAAGACAGAAATACATCTTAGTAAAAACAAAGAATATGTTTCTTTGACATAATGCCCAGCAAATTTTTTCTTGAGTATATCTCTTTTATCATAGTCTTGCCAAGCTCCATATGGAGGATTGCCAATAACTTTTGAATAATGACCACCCAAGGCACCAAACAAATCTAATTGCTTGTCAAATAATGTATCTGTTTGTTTTAACCATAACTGTGAAACGCTATAACTATCCAATTGTTCATCAAGAAGTGTATCTGTTTCTCTTACTACTACCGCAGGATTGTTTTCGTACTTCTTTTTCAAAACAGAAATCGCTTCAGCATTTATATCCAACGCATCAATTTGAACAGTTTTATTAGATTCCAACACTTCGTCAATAAAGATACCCTCTCCCGCCGAAGGTTCAAGTATCACATCATTATCAACTACATTTAATTTCGTAGCCATATATGATGTGATTTCCTTTGAATTAGTATAATAAGAACAAAACAGATCTTTCATCGGCAATTCCCTCGTTACATCAGCTTAAGAATTATCTTAAGTATTTTCTTAAGTGAATTGTGCCATATCGGAATTACCATGTCAAGTATTTCAGCAGATCATTTTTCTGTAAGTGCTGTTTGAACTCATCGCTAATGTCATTTTGCCAGTCTGCATTATCATCAAGCCATTTTCTCATATCAAATCCAGTAAATTCTTTCATTGCAGCATAACTATCGTTTGCACAATATACATCCCAATACGGAGAATTTTTAAGAGTTTGTAAATAGTGATTATTATCATCTTCGGGTTGTCTAACAAATAATATTGTCTTTTCAATTTCTCCCAAAGAGTTGTAAATACTTGCAACTAAAAGTAACCGGTTAGTATTTCCTTTCTCATTAGAACTGAACCCGCTTTTGAAATCACAATTATAGTGAATCCCATCTTGCTCAAAATGCAAATCCAAACCAAGCTTGATGCCACCGCTATCAACCATAGTCCAAGGAATGTCATAATGGCGTTTAAGTTCTTCTTTAATTTCTTCGCTCAAATCCAAACTATCAATATACTCGGTTGCGTTACTTTTAATCTTTGTTTGTACTTCATCAAAATTAGGAGGGTCAATTATTGATAGCGCTTTAATAGGAAAATCGAATGCAAGTTTGCAGAAAGGTTCCCATAATTCACCAATTCTACGTGCAAACGCCATATATTCATATTCCCATACCTTATTGCGATATTCAAGCATCACAATATAGGATGCATATGTAAGCATCAAAATCTCGTTCAACAACGTTTGATTATTCCACGCTTCCTCTTTCGCTATGGTTTCAATACGCTTAACTTCCTGTTCTCTATATTCTTTTATACATTTGTTAATTTCAGATGCCTTATCATTACGAGATCTATTTGTTTTCTCAAGAGCCGTTAAAATGGAATCTCCAACGCCTCTAAAAGTTGAAATCCATTGAGTTTTAGTTTTAGTCATGGCCGCATCTCCTATCAGTATGATTCTTTATTATACGTTATTTCGACAGTTTTTTCAATATTTCAAGGAGATTTAAGTTGTGTTCTAACTTAGAAGATGAAATAAAAAGCGGCAGAGAGAATAAAACTCCCTGCCGCCGTTGACTGTTATTTGTAAATCAAATCGGTGTTTACAATTTCTGTAGCTCTGCTGCGGATATTGTTCATCCGACCAACCCACTCCATTTGATTATCCGCTTTGAGTTGTTCGGTCACGCCCTCACGCTCTGCCATCTGTTTTACGAGCCGAAAAAACATAGGAATATCCTTTACATTCTGAATACGATAGTCATGGACACGTGAAGTTTCA
>CAZQSP010000114.1:0-3158 GCA_964596085.1 uncultured Oscillospiraceae bacterium | reverse complement strand
GAGGTGGTCGCTTCTGCGGACACGGAGCAGCGTCTGAAAGCCGCAGGAGATATGGCAGCCGTCCCACAGCTTCGGCTGCACTGCCGCTCACAGTATTTGGCAGTGCTGCCGAAGCTGTACACCGGGCTTGTGCCGCTCATCGTCGAAGGACTGAACGATGTGATAATAATGGATGCGCGGCACTACCCGGCGCGCACCGTGGAGGAGCCCGAAAAAGAAAAGACTCTCCGCGGTGCGAGGGACGGCTTCACCGAAGCACTCATGACAAACATCGGACTCATTCGCCGTCGAATCAGAAGCAATGAGCTGATTTTCAAAGCATATAATATAGGAAGCATCAGCAAGAGCGATGTCGCACTCGTATATATGAAGGATCGCGCAGATATGGACTTTGTGAATAAGCTTGACAGGGTGCTTGGCGATTGGTCCGCAGAAGCAGAGACAGGCACAGAAATTGCAACCGGCGCAGGCCCCTCCGCCGGATCTGAGCGAGGCGCAGGGTCGTCAAGAGAGGCACTCAGCGCTTCTGACCAAAGCCTGCTGGAGCGCTTGCTCAGAGCCTTCGATGCAGGCAGCATCATCAATCCCTTCCCCAAGGTCAGGTATAGCCAACGTCCCGATGTGATCGCAGCCCATCTCTGCGAGGGCAAAACAGCCATAATCGTGGACAATTCGCCGACAGTAATGCTGATACCGACGAGTGTGCTTGAATTTTTTCAGGATGTGGACGACTATTATTTTCCGGCGCTTACAGGCAACTACTTTCGTTTCATAAAGCTTATCAATTTTTTTGTAATACTGTTTCTGAGCCCGGTATTTTTCCTTATGGCAGAATACGACTTTGCTCCGCAGGTCTTAAAATTTTTTGTGCCGGCTGAGGATTTTGCGATACCTATATTTTGGCAATTTATATTGCTGGAGCTGGCGGTGGATGGACTCAAGCTTGCTTCACTTAACACTCCAAGCTCCCTAGGTGCCTCGCTTTCTGTCATCGGAGCCTTGATCCTCGGAGAGTTCAGCATAGAGTCGGGCTGGTTTATACCGCAGACCATACTGTGTATGGCGGTCGTGGCGTTGGCGGCATTTACACAGCCGGGTATTGAATTTTCCTATGCAATGAAATTCTGCAGGATAGTCTTGCTCACAGCCGCATATTTTTTCGGCATATACGGAATTACGGCTGCGGCACTTGTTCTTTTTATCTTCGCAGCATCGACCAAGACACTGACGGGAGGCTCGTATCTGTACCCCTTGCTTCCTTTTGATGCAAAAACACTAAAAAGGTTGATTTTTCGTACTCAAAAATGATACAATATTTAATTATAATTGTGAACAAATACTGCGGCGACAGCCGGTACCAATCAGATTGGGGGAAATTATGGCAAGGATTTTGAAAAAGATACCGAATTTTAAGCTTCCAAAATATAAAATGGAAGAATTTGGAGAACTGGAAGAGCTTGATTTAGATTACGCAAAACGAAATAAGGATTTGATCAGAGGCAGACTCGAAAGGGAAAATACAGAAAAGGTCTGCTATCCGGGAACAAGCTACAAGACCGTAAAGGAGATATTTGAAAAGGCTACCTCAGAGTATGCCTATCGGCCCTTCATTATCGAAAGCTTCAACAAGAAAAAGGGCTTTGAGGAAATTAGCTACGGCCGTTTCAGAGAGGATGTCCTCGGCTTCGGCACGGGGCTGTCAAGGGTGCTCAAGCTGAAAGAGACTGACAAGGTTGTAATTATAGGCGAGACGACCTACGAATGGTATGTGGCTTATATGGCACTGCTTTGCGGCGCAGGAATCGCAGTTCCGGTAGATAAAGAGCTGCCGGACAACGAGCTGGAGAACCTGGTAAAGCGTTCAAACGCTGCAGCAATCATTCACACTCCAAAAAAGAGAGATATCGTCAAGAAGGTTGCGGCGCATTGCACGGCTGTGCAATATACTATCGAGATGTACAGTGACGAGGCTGAAAGCTCCAAGGCAAGGGACAAAGGAAAAGAGAAAACAAAGGAGCCGAGCTTGCAGGAGACATATCGGACCGTCGGCTTTGATTTTATACGGGATGAGGGGCGTGTGTTTACCGATTTGGGTGACAGGAGCCTGTTGGAAAAGGAAATCGACCCCGAGGAATTTGCTCTGCTGATATTTACCAGCGGTACAACCTCCGCAGCAAAGGGCGTAATGATATGTAACCGAAACCTTGCGGCGAATATAAATGCCATCACGCCTTATGTTGATTTGAAGCCTGAGGACAGATTGTTCTCTGTTTTGCCGCTGCATCATACCTACGAGTCTACGATAGGCTTCATCTACCCTATGGCCTGCGGCGCATCCATAGTCGTATGCCAGGGGCTCAAGCATTTGGCTACGGATATGCAGCAGACTCATCCGACGTCAATCCTGGCGGTGCCGCTTCTGATAGAGGCACTTTACAAGAAAATAACCAAGAACATAGAGAAAAGCAAGAAGGGCTCTGTCGTAAAGTCGATGATGCGCCTGACGAACGGGCTTCGCAATGTCGGAATAGATGTAAAGCGTAAGGTGTTCAAGGATATATATGACGGCTTGGGCGGCAATCTGAGAATAATCGTATCGGCTGCAGCACCGCTTGACGGCAAGATAGCAAAGTGGTTTGAGGATATCGGAATAACCTTCCTACAGGGCTACGGGCTTACGGAGACGGCACCTATTGCAGCCTTGACACCGGATTTTGATACGAGAGTCGGTTCGGCAGGAAAGGCTGTGCACGGAGATGAGATACGGATTCTCAATCCTAACGAAAACGGCGAGGGCGAGGTACTTATAAAAGGCGAAACCGTAATGCTCGGCTACTTTGAGGATCCCGAGACTACGGCGGAGGCTGTGAAGGACGGCTGGTTCAATTCCGGTGATATCGGTTATCTTGATGAGGATGGCTTCCTGTATATCACGGGTCGCAGCAAGAATGTAATCGTAACCCAAAACGGCAAGAACATCTACCCGGAGGAAATCGAGGCATTGCTGTCAGATGTACCGGAAATCTCGGAATGTATGGTTTACGGCAAGGAGGTTTCGGGCGAAAAAGAGCTGATAATCACAGCCAAGGTAATTCCGGATTATGCTGTCATTGAGGAAATACACGGCGAGACTCGTAAGGATCCCGAAGTACCGTTCA
>CAZQSP010000113.1:0-3208 GCA_964596085.1 uncultured Oscillospiraceae bacterium | reverse complement strand
CGTACCGTGAAATCGACGGCAAACGAATCTATTCACCATGGTCGAACATAACATACAAAATAGCCAAGTAAGCTATCTTCGAGTTTTACAAAAGGAATGTTTTCTGTCTCACGCAGAATTCATTCCTTTTTTAGCTGTTTTTGCTTTTTGCACCTGCTGCTTGTTTTTTTATCGGACTAGTGTTACAATAAGATGTTATGAAGAAAATGATTTACAGCTTCGCTGTCCCTGCCCTGCTCTCTCTGCTGCTCATCGCTGCGGCAGGCTGCACCGCAGACACAGCGAACACCCACAATACAAACGAAAATATTGCAGACGATGCCCCTTATATTCTCTGCTCCGGCTTTTCAGAATACGACTGGACAAGAAATATACTCGGTGACAATCCCGGCGGTATCAGGCTCGAGCTGCTTAATCAAAGCGGCTCGGATATGCACAGCTACCAGCCCTCTGTCTCCGACATGGTAAAGCTTGCCGACTGCGACCTGCTGATTTACACCGGCGGTCTTTCCGAATTTTGGATCGACAAGGCAGCACAATCGTCAATATCGTCACAGGCTTCCGAAGCCGGCGGGCGGCTCCTGTCCTTGATGACATATTTTGAGGAGAAGCCTATGCTTTTTACCGACTATTCGCAGGCTGCTCACGAGCACAGTCACCGGGAACACGGACAGGATAAAAGCGGACATAACGAGCACAGCGAGGATGAACACGAGTTTGACGAGCACCTTTGGCTTTCACTCAAGTCGGCCAAAGTCTTTTGCACCGAAATTGCAAATGCCGTTTCAGAGCTTGATCCTGACAACAGCGAATATTATTCCAAAGCTCTGGTGGCATATACGAACAAGCTTGCCGAGCTTGACAAGGCATTTGAGACTGCTGTTGCTGCAGCCGAAACAGATGTGCTCATTTTTGCGGACAGGTTCCCGTTTACCTATTTGCTGCAGGATTACGGACTGCATTGCCACGCTGCCTTTGACGGCTGCTCGGCAGAAACAGAGGCAAGCTTTGAAACCGTAATAGAGCTTGCTTCCGAGCTTAACAGCGATGGGCTCAAACACATCGTCGTACTGAAAAACAGTCCGAGCGGGGAAAAGCTGGCAAGGACTATCATAGCCGCAGCGGAACGCAGCGATGTCAAAATATCTGCCTTGGATTCTCTGCAAGCGTTCAGCACAAAGGAGCTTTCCGAGGGCTATACCTATATAAGCGCTATGAAAAAAAATCTGGAGGTGCTTTCCGAATGTCTCAACTGATTGTGAACAACCTCGTACTCGGCTACGACGGCGAGGTTATATCCGAAAACATAAATTTTCAGCTAAATAAAGGGGATTATCTTTGTGTTGTCGGAGAAAACGGTTCCGGAAAATCAACGCTGATGAGAACCCTGCTGGGACTGCAAAAACCGCTTTCCGGTGAAGTCATACTATCTGACGGGCTCACGCGCAAGCGTATCGGCTATCTTCCGCAGCAGACACCCGTGCAAAAGGATTTTCCGGCATCGGTGGGCGAAATTGTAAGGTCGGGCTTCATAGCCTCGCTCGGCTCCAAGCCCTTTTATTCACAGGAGCAGAAAAAAATCGCTATGGAAAATATGCGTAGATTGGGAATTGCGGACAAAAAAAATGCCTGCTACCGCAGCTTGTCCGGAGGACAGCAGCAGAGGGCTTTGCTTGCGCGCGCATTATGCGCCACAGGTGAAATCTTATTTTTGGATGAGCCGGTTTCGGGTCTTGATCCTGCCGCAACGGCAGAAATGTATGAAATCATATCCAAGCTCAATCGCGATGACGGAATAAGCATAATTATGGTTTCGCACGATATTGAATCGGCTGTCAAGTATGCAAGTCACATTCTGCACATGGGAAGCTCTATGCAGTTCTTCGGAAGCAAGGAGGAGTATGCCGAAAGTCCGCTCAAGGGCAGCTTCAGACTCTCATCCTTTGTGGACGAGCCTCTTTGCAGTCGCAAGGAAAGAATAAGCATCAAGCCTAGGAGGGAGATAAAAGATGAGTTTAATAAGCACGATTAGCGAGTACTTTTCATATTCTTTTGTGTGCTACGCGTTTATTGCAGGTGTTCTTGTGGCGCTCTGTTCCTCGCTTTTGGGAGTAACACTCGTGCTAAAACGTTATTCCTTCATAGGTGACGGACTTTCGCACGTGGCATTCGGTGCTATGGCTGTTGCCACTGTGCTTTCTGTAAGCAACAGCCTTCTTATAGTGCTTCCTGTCACCGTAGTATGTGCTGTCCTGCTGCTCAGAAGCGGCCGGCACACAAAAATAAAGGGCGATGCCGCACTTGCAATGATTTCTGTGGGCTCCATGGCATTCGGTTATCTCCTGCTCAACCTCTTTTCTGCATCTGCCAATATATCCGGTGATGTGTGCAGTACCCTGTTCGGCTCCACCTCGATTCTTACCCTTACCGGCACGGATGTTGCCATATGCGCAGCCATGTCTGTAATTGTAATATTGCTGTTTGTTCTGTTCTATAACCGCATCTTTGCGGTCACCTTTGACGAAAGCTTTGCCGCTGCTACCGGTGTGAAGGCTGAGGCATATAATTTTATGATTGCCGTTACGACTGCGGTGGTGATCGTCCTTGCCATGAATCTGGTCGGCGCACTTCTGACCTCTGCGCTTATCATCTTCCCGGCGCTATCGGCAATGCGACTTTTTAACAGCTTCCGCGGGGTAATTTTGTGTGCAGCCGTTTATGCGGTATGCTCGTCCGCACTCGGGATTTTGATCTCGATTTTTCTGTCTACTCCGGTCGGTGCTACCATAGTTGTCACCGAGCTCGTCAGCTTCGGTATATTCAGCCTGCTCGGCAGTATCACCGTGCGCAGCTGAGTCGGCAATACACAATCTGACCGACTGCTCCGCTCATTATCATTATTCAGATAGCAAAGGCTCCCCCTCGGGAGCCTTTGCTGCAATTCAGAATCAAAACATACTGAGCTGATCGGTTTCGGGCAGACCTTCAAACACTCCGTGGTTTCTGAGTCCCTCGACTGCCGTACGATTCAACCTTGCCCTCTTTACGGCCTCCTCTATGGTATCGAACGGCTTCAGCTCATATTCAGTATAGAATGCGTTGGCGGCGGTTTCTCCCACCCCTTCTATCGCCATATAAGGCAGGCGTACTCTCCCGTCATCCACACCGAATTTGGCAGCCTCGGATATCCCTAGTCTTGCCGGTGAAA
>CAZQSP010000112.1:0-3254 GCA_964596085.1 uncultured Oscillospiraceae bacterium | reverse complement strand
TATGAAAGAGGCTGCACGGCAAAGGCAGTGTTCACGAAAAAAACACTTGCAAAAGTCAGTGCCTCATAAGACAGTACGAGGGCTTGAAAATTTTTTAGAAAATTCGTCCGAAAGCCTTTATACGTCCGGCGGTGACGGAAGCCTTCGCCTCAGCCGCGGCATATTGCTTATTTACAAAATATAAACTCATATCAGCAGCGCTCTGCCTTGTCCGCCGTGTTCGGACTGCGCAACTGCCGGATATGAGTTTTTTTTGTAAAATCTGCAAGCCTAAATTATTCTATAAACGGAATTATTCCTATCGGACTGTACGATATTTCAATCTTCTGCCGCCTGTGACCATCCACCCTGGTCGGTGCGTGAACATAAACTGCCTGCACCATATCGTTGAGTATCGCAGGTGTCAGCTCGTCAATATCGCGGTAAGCTTTTACCTTGGCTATAAATCGGTCAATTCCCTCCGACTCGTCGACCTGTGTACTCAGCTCCTCATTAAGCGCATTAAATCTATTTTGAAGCACTTCCTGCTCCTTTTCGTAGTCATCGGCAAGCAATTTGAACCTGCTGTCAGACAGCTTTCCCTTCACATTGTCCTCGTAAATCCTCTTAAAAAGCAGATTAAGTTCCTCAATTCTTCGCTCATCCTGCCTCAGCTGCCTCCGCTTTTCGCTCAGCTCCTTTGCCGTTTTAACCTCGTGGCGCTTATTCATTGACATACGGAACTGCTCCTCGTGCTCCGAGACATACGCAATTATGCCCCTGAGCTGCTCAAGCACAAGCTTTTCCAAAACGACTGCACGTATATAATGTGTTTCGCAGGCATCTCTGCCCTTACGCCTTGATGTAGAGCACACGAAGTGATCTTGCCTCAGCTCAAAGTTTTTCCCCGTACAATAGTACAGCTTTTCGCCGCAGTCTGCACATCGCACCACACCGGAAAACATATTAGTTTTGCCGGTTCTCGTAGGACGACGCTTATTTTTTCGCAGCTCCTGCACACGCTCCCACAAAGCCTTGTCAACGATTGCCTCGTGCGTGTTTTCAAAAACAAGCTGTTTCTCCACAGGATTATGATAGGTTTTGTTGCTTTTATATGATTGCTTGTATGTCTTGAAGTTCACCATACAGCCGCTGTACTCAGGTCTGTCCAGGATATCTGCCACCGTATCGCAGGTCCACTCATACGGATTCGTCGGCAACGAATTTCTCACGGCTTTTCCTGTTTTCTTGTAGTGAACGGTAGGTGTCGGAATCCTATCCGCCTTCAGGATACGTGCTATCTGCGTGGGACCGCAGCCATCAACACATAATGAAAAAATTTTGCGGACAACCTCCGCAGCCTCATCGTCCTTTACCCAACGCTTGCGGTCGGCAGGATCCTTCTTATAGCCGTAGGGCGGATTACTGCAAAGATACTCGCCCGCTTCACCCTTTGATTTCATCACGGCTCTGATTTTCTTGCTCGTATCCTTCGCATACCACTCGTTTATAATGTTCAAAAACGGTGTAAAATCGTTATCCGGCGCATTTGCACTGTCAATACCGTTGTTGAGCGCAATAAATCGCACACTCTTTTCAACGAATAAAACCTCAGTGTAAAAGCCGACCTTCAGGTAATCGCGACCAAGTCGAGACATATCCTTTACAATCAAAGTAGAGACCTCACCGTTTTCTATGCGTTCCAAAAGCTCACAAAAGCCAGGACGATCAAAATTTGTACCGGAATATCCGTCATCAATGAAAAAAGTGGGATTATACAAATGATTTTCCTTGGCATATTTACTTAAAATTGCTTTTTGGTTTACTATGCTGTTGCTGTCACCCTGCAGCTCGTCGTCACGCGAAAGCCTGCAATAAAGCGCGGTAATCCTCTCATTTTGCCTTAACATTTTCTCAAACCTTTCATTTTCCACTGCACGGACATGAGCTGCAACGCCTGCATAGTCGCAAGCAACAACAAAACCTCCCTGTAAAATACTCAGGAGGTCCTGCATCCGATTTAATTTATTTATACACACTTCCCCTGTATTTTACCATTTTTATTCACTGCTTGCAAGTAAAACAATGCCACATCAGGACAATTTTGCGATACGTACAGTCAGTCTATTCCCAAGCCTTCGACAAGATACCTTACGAAAAAAAGGGCAGTATTTAGGTCTGAATATTTCTTGCGTTATGGGGAACATTATTATATAATATTAACGAAAAAGTTCCCTACGGAGGTCTATATGAACAATAACTATCCGCAAATACAAGAGCTGCTTCACCGGAAAGCAGATTATCAGGCACGCTTAAAGCTTTTGCCATATGACGGATCGCCCGAAATCAAGGAGCGTGACGGCAGAAAATATCTGTATGTTCGTAAGAGAATCGGCTCAAGGCTTTCTTCGACCTATGTCGATACCTATTCGGATGAATTGTATCAGCTTTTGCTTCGTAATTCCCGTGATGCGCGAGAGTACAGAAAGCATATCCGCAGGCTCGACAAGGAGCTGGCAAGGCTTGGATATACAAATGCAAACATCTCTCCGAGAGTGCAAATGAATTTAGACTTTGCAAGAGCAAATATGAAGTCCAATATTTATGATCAGGCTATTCTCGAAGGCGTTGCAACAAGCTTTCCGCAAACGGAGGATATTATCGAAAACGGAGCCGTCAACGGAATGACCGCAGCCGATGTGCAAAAAATACTGAATCTAAAACACGCTTGGGAGTTCATTTTGGATGCAGATGTAATAAGCTATCCATCCGATTACTCCATTCTTTGCCATATTGCAAAGCTTGTAAATGAGGGCTTTTTCTCGGACGGGGGACGCATCAGAGGAGTTCCTGTAACAATAGGAGGAACAGGCTATATTCCGCCCATACCGATTGAGTCTGTCGTCAAGGAAAATATTGCCGAGATATTGGCTGCCGATACGGATGCGGTCCAAACTGCAATCAAGCTCTGCCTTTACTGTATGAAAACCCAGATATTCACTGACGGCAACAAGCGAGCTTCGGTAATTTTCGCCAATCATTACCTTATTTCACAAGGCGGAGGAATGATTATCATACCGGAAAAATATGTTCCCGATTTCAAGAAAATGCTTGTGCGCTATTATGAAGGTAACGACAAGGGTGAAATAACAGAATTTATGAAAGCTAATTGCATCAAGGGCTTCAGCTGAAATTAGTACGGCTCCCCCCTTGATGCTCCGCATACACCTGCAATCTATCAAAAGACCTCTCGGGCGTGCCCGAGAGGTCTTTAT
>CAZQSP010000111.1:0-3265 GCA_964596085.1 uncultured Oscillospiraceae bacterium | reverse complement strand
GAAACGGACAGAGAGTAAGAAAGACGGAAGGAACGAATGTTACTAGCTACTTCTATCAGAATGGCAGCGTGCTGTATACGACAGATAATGCAGGAAGCCTGAAATCATTCAACCTGCTTAATGTATCCGATGCGTTTGCAACGAGCAGAATAGAGGGAAACTCTGAGAAATATTACTTCTATACCGAAGATCAGCGAGGAAGCACGATAAATGTACTGGGCAGCAGTGCAAACCGCGTGGTATCATATCAGTATACAGACTTCGGTGAAGTGAGCGAAACGAAAGCAAGCGGATACAGCGATTTCGTAAATGAAATTCAGTATACGGGAGCAATCTACGATGAGCTGACAGGACTGCTGTATCTGAACGCAAGATTCTACGACCCAAGCACAGGCAGATTCATTACGCAAGACAGCTACAGAGACGAGAAAGACGATGCTTGTACTTGGAATTTGTACATTTATTGTGCAAATAACCCGATAAGTTTTACAGATCCCACAGGTCACAGCCCTTGGAATAGAGTGCTAAAGTTGGCTGACTTCACCAAAATTCATAATAAAGTTGCCGACTTATATACCCAAAGCATTGGACTTATGCCTAAAAATAGGGTTACGAGAAATGTATATCTTAAGGAAACTAAGATTTTGTCAGGACAAAAGAGGTTGAGATGGGGTTGGTTAGATATATATAATAACAAAACTAATGAATACTATGAGGTTAAAAGTTCAGGAGTTGCTAATGCTAAATCAACCAGAGAGCAAATGAAAAAGTATGACAACTCTGTGACTAGAACTAACTCCCAAAATGTTATACGAGGAAAAAACCAGAAGAATGGTACATTTTATTATGGGATTTGGCATGTATCATATCAATATGTAGAGCCTGGATTGATTTCATATAGTTACAAGATTAGTAAGTATACGAAAGAAGCTGTGAAATTAGCGGCTGTAGGTGGTGTGATTGTTGGAGCATTTTATATAGTCGGACCTGCTGCATTAGGCGGACTTGTTTTTATTTAAAAGATGGTGGAGAAAAAGTTATGCTAAGGAATTTTTTTGAAAAATCTGTGGCAGAAAGAACATCTTATTACTCTGACGAACGAGCTATATGCTTGCATACTGTTTTTTTAGACAGTATGCAAGCAACTTTTAAGATAGCTGAAAAAGTCTATGATGATTTTTTGCTTGCTTTAAAGCCAATAGGAATGTTTGATGCCGGCACGAGCGACAGAGGGAGTGTTAAAATTGACGAGTTATTAAAAACATTTCAAAGTGAGTTGTTAAAATGGGATGGATCATATTTTATGAGTGATTTTTTCCTTAAAACTGATAAAATTAAAAATAAAGCAGACTTAAAGAAACAGGAAAAAAAGTTACTCTCTTTAGGTGGAGATTGTTCTTATGAAGATGGAGTATTTTGTGATAGGCTACAAAGAGCAGAGAAGTATGCAAAGCAGTTTAGCGGTGATGAATCAAAAAAGGCATTTATAAAAGAGCTTTTGCATTGTACGAAATATGCACCAACATTTTACAATGGGTGTGCTGACGCAAATATTGACTTTAATGTAAAAAAGTATGGAACCAAAGAGGGAATTTACCAAGCAACTCTAAGTGTTCGCATTCGTTGCTATTCTTTAGGAACAAATCTGAATGATACGGCTGAATATATGAGAAACTGGTTAGAACGAATGGCATATGACTATGGATGTGTTTCTGGTTTTGTGGGAAAGGGAGCACTGTCAGGGCAGTTTGACTCACCGCAAATGGTATATTTTTCGGATTACAAAAATGGTATCGTTCAAGAGGCAGATGGAAATGAATACGAAGCAAAGGATTGGGTAGAAGTAAATTTTGCTGAAGGAATAGAATGGGCAAATGTTTTTTCAGATAAAATTTCAGATAAGATACTTGACATAGAGATAGTTAAGAAAATTTCAACTTTAGAGATTAAAAGTTTAAATATGGGCAATATCGCAATCTTTTCAACAGGGGACTTTTCCGAATTCAGTGCAGAAGATGTGGATAAGTTAAATCCGTATTTCTTCAATTGTCTGCGACCGGGAAGTTCAACTATAGAAATTACCAATTTGCGGATGAATGTTCATGACTTATCAATTCCTGAAAGTGCATTTGCGATTAACGGGAAATATGTAACTTTTTCCAGAGGCAATTTTGATTTTATAACAAAACCGATGGATGAAATTCTTGCAAATGACACAGAACAAAGCAACATAACAGATTACGATAGAATTTGCACAATGATGGAAACTAATTTTGGAGCAAAGTGTATTGTTTTTTATGAAGATGAGCTTTGCAGTGATGATATTGCGAGAATGATTGTCAAAGTAAGAAACAGTGCAAAATATCCGTTGATAATTTGTGCAGATACGCCTGTGACGGATTATTTAGATGAACTAAGCAAGAGTGATATGATTTTTGAAGAAAAAACTGAAATTGAGTATAATGATTGCCAAGATGGCGGTGAGGAACTCCGCAGAGAATTTCAGTGCAACTTTTGCAGCGAAAATGAGCTAAAGCAAAAACTAATTGAAACTGGTAAGAATCATACTGCATCTTCAAAAGTTTGTCTAAGAGAATGCATCAAAGATAATACAGATGAAAATGTAAAAATGATATGGATAGAAACAGAAATACCGCCGATAAAACTGTTATATAGACTTGGCTTTGATAATTGTATTCAGGCACCATTTATTCAAATTTCTATGGATTGGTTTAATGAATATGGTGCAGTTCCGACTGTTATTGGAAACAATACTATAGAGTATATGTTACGGAAACCAATTCCGAAAGCCAAAGCAATGAAAGTAGCTTTAGAACATTTTCGGTATGCACCACTTTCGTTTCAAAATGTACAACAATCGATTATTAATTATGCTGTAGAGCTTACCCAAACTGTAATATGGCATTTGGAATTTATATAGTTCTGTAAAGCTATGATAAGAATAACAATGCCGTAAGATAATAAAATGCAAACTGCACAGCTATACACCGTCGGGAATGCTTGCGTCATATACAAGCGGCTCGGATAGTCAGGCAAACCTGTATAACGGAAACGGACAGAGAGTAAGAAAGACGGAAGGAACGAATGTTACTAGCTACTTCTACGCGGACCTAACCCGATTTTTAAAGAAAATCGATGGTAGGTCCTGTGTCAGGATTCCCCGACTTTAGTCGGATTGGAATCTACGGCTCAGAATGGCAGCGTGCTGTATACGACAGATAATGCAGGAAGCCTGAAATCATTC
>CAZQSP010000110.1:0-3317 GCA_964596085.1 uncultured Oscillospiraceae bacterium | reverse complement strand
AGCAGCTTGACATAGTGCCTAAGAATTTCAAGCCGGAGCCTAATGACGGCAAGGTCGGAATCCAGGTTGTCTCCTGCGGACCGGAATCTCCGTCGGTCGAGGTAAAACGCGCTATGATGCGAATGATAACCTACGCCGAAAAAAGGGTTTTTCTGCAGACTCCGTATTTTGTTCCGGATCCGAGCATTTTCGAGTCGCTCAAAATGGCGGCTCAGTCCGGTGTGGATGTCAGAGTAATGATACCCTGCAAGCCGGATCATATTTTTGTATACTGGGCTACATATTCGTATGTGGGAGAGCTGCTGCGTTCGGGAGGCAGGGTCTTTATCTACGATGACGGCTTTCTTCACGCAAAAACGATGGTGGTTGACGGCGAGGTCGGAACAGTGGGCTCTACAAATTTTGACAACAGAAGCTTCCGCCTGAATTTTGAAACAAACGCATTTATATTTGATTGTGAGTTTGCAAAGGAAATGGAGGAGGCCTTTGAAAGCGATCTTTCGATGCACGGACACGAATTGACCTACGAGGCTTATCAGAAGCGCGGAATAATCATAAAGTTTAAGGAAGCTGTTTCAAGGCTTTTATCTGATATACTATAAAATAAAAAAGGAAGTACGAAAAATGAAATTTTTACTCTCATTGTGGGTGGGCAAATTTATCAATTTTTTAATTAACATTATCGACAAGAAAAGAGGAAGCAATTTTTCCGGCGAAAAGGCTCTGAAAATCGATCCGCTGATGGTATCGCATTTCAAGGGGATTGATTACAGCAGGGTTTTGTTTATTACGGGCACAAACGGAAAATCAACCACAAACAATCTCGTAAATCATATACTCAAATCGAACGGAAAGACAGTGATTTCAAATCTCGAGGGAGCGAATATGCTTCCGGGCATTGCAACGGCGTTGCTCAAGGCTTCTTCGATGAGCGGAAGGCTGAAGGCTGACTATTTCATATTTGAGACGGACGAAAGATTTCTGCCGAGAATCTACGCGCAGCTTCCTGCGGAAAATATTTTGATAACAAATCTGCAAAAGGATCAGACACAGAGAAACGGCGACCCTGACTTCATATACCGCAAGCTTGCACCTATAATGAAGAACAATATCCGTCTGTTTGTAAACAATGAGGAGCCGAGAAGCCGTTCCTTTGGCATAAACCACGCAGATGTTGTGACCTACGGGGTAAATAAGCACAGCGATTCATTCTCCAAGAAGGAGGATTTTCCGACGATGGCGTGTCCTATATGTCATCATAAGATAAATTTTGAATATTACAACAACGACGGTGTAGGCCCGTTTGCGTGCAGCTTCTGCGAAAATCACAGCATGGCGCGTGCAGACTATGTAGTGAGCTCTGCTGACTTTGAAAAGCGTACATTTGAGCTGTGCGGCTTGAGCTTTACCATGCCGTACAATGTTCCGTATATGCTGTATAATTACGCCGCTGCGGTCGGAGTGGCAAAGGAGCTTGCCGGGATCGAGCCTGCCGATGCGGCAAAAGCATTCACGGATTTCAAAAATATCGGCGGTCGTTACGAAATTCTTAACTACAAGGACAAAACCATCAAGTATATGCGCTTCAAGCAGGAAAATCCGGAAACTCTGCAAAGCTGCATCAACATAATGGCTGCCGATAAGGAGCCTAAGATGATATGCTTCGGTATGGGAACGATATGCGACTATGTTCCGTATTTTACGGAAATATTTTATACCTATGACTGTGATTTCAGTATACTTGAGGAGAGTAATGTGGAACGGTACTTTTCCTTCTCGGAGGCGGTTTGCTATGATATAACTCAGCGTTTGCTGTATGCCGGAGTACCCGAGGAGAAAATTACTACGATAGAGACAGAGAGCATAGATGAAATTTTCTCGGAAATTGACAAGGCAGAGACAAAAAATATTTATCTGATTACGAAGCTCCATACCTTTGAAGAAATGAAGAAGAAGCAGAAATTAGAAGAAAAGGAAGTGTAAGGCATGAGTGAAAATACGGAAAAAAATGTTTTGAAGGCGGCTTGGCTGTTCCCGGATATTTTATACCTGTACGGTGAACGCGGAAATATATCAGCACTTACACACATGGCTGACAAGCTTGGAATCAAGCTCGATGTAGAGCGCATAGGCTTGGATACCGAGCATTTTGACCCTATGGATTATGATATTATCTTCTGTCAGCCGGGTGAGATTGCGAGCTTTTCGGTGGTGACAGAATACCTGCGACCGCACAAGGAGGAGCTGGAACGCTTCATAGCAGACGGCAGGGTTATGCTTGTCACAAGCACATCGCAGGGTATCTTCGGGCGAAGGCTTGTGCGCGAGGATGGCAGCGAGCTTGCAGGACTGGGAATCACAGATTGCGAATTTAAGGAAGCAAGCATGATATATGCGGATGACTTATACTTTACGACGAGCTTTGCGGACGGAGAAAAACTGGAGATATTTGGCTCGCAGATAAGAATGATGGATGAATTTTCGGAGGATGAGCCGTTCGGAGAAATTATGTACGGATACGGAAACAACGGCGGCGATACGCGTGAGGGCGTGATGAAGCAAAATTCGATATTTACGAATACGACGGGTCCTATTTTGGCTCTGAATCCTCGACTTACGCTAAAAATTTTGAAGCTTTGTATGCAAAGAAGGGGCGAGGAAGCAGATGCTTCGAGAGTAGATTTCAGCTTGGCTGACAGGTCTCTGGAAGCAAAGAAGCGATATGTTATGAGCAAAGCGACAACGCTCACAAACTGCCCTTATCGCAGAAAATAGAATGCAGACATCAAAAGAGTGCACAGGCAAGCAAGCCTTATGCACTCTTTTCTCATGCACAGCGCATTTGTGAGCCGCCCTGTGAGCAGCCTTGCGCCTGCGCTGCGGCAGCAAGGCAAAATGCTACATAGGTATGCAAAGCTCCGTACCTATCATAAGATTATAAGGGTCAATGTGAGGATTTGCTCGCATAAGTGCATCAAGCTTGACAGAATGCAGCTTTGCGATTAAGTAAAGCGTATCTCCTGCCTTGACGGTATGAGTTTTTTCGCAAGGCTGCGGTTTTGGAGGAAGCTGTTCCTCTGTTCCGGGAATACATAGCCTGCTGCCGATTTGCAGATTATATGGATTATCTATTCCGTTAACCTTCATAAGAAGGCTTACGGGCAGCTCATATTTTTCTGCAATGGAGTACAGGGTATCTCCCTCGTTTACCGTGTAGACATCAATACAAAAAAGGCAATTATTCATTTTCAGCCACCTTTCCGGAAGTCACGGAAGCAAGCATCTTGTTCCGAGACAGAATATTTATAATATATATA
>CAZQSP010000109.1:0-3323 GCA_964596085.1 uncultured Oscillospiraceae bacterium | reverse complement strand
GATTATACATTATATCAATGCCGACATTCGCCAAAGCCGGATAATTTGGAGAGGCAAATGCCATCAGCTCGTCAGAGGACACCTTGGTAGAGCGGTTTCCGCGGAGCAGCTTTCCCGCAAAATACAGGCAGACCTCGTTAGCAACACCGTCAGCGGCAATAAGCATTGAATTTATCAGATTGTCCCTGCCGTCGCTTCGCAGCTCACAGAGAGGAATCTGCGAGCCCGTAAAAACGACCGGCTTTGACAGCCCCTCCAGCATAAACGACAGAGCCGAGGCTGTATAGGACATTGTGTCGGTACCGTGCAAAACCACGAACCCATCGTAATTATTGTAGCGTTCGCGGATTTGTCTGCCGATCTCGACCCACTGCTCTACTGCAACATTGGCAGAGTCGAGCAGAGGCTCGAGCTCCACGACATCCCAATTTGGCATATCCTTGTTCTTGAGCTGTGAAATTTCATCCAAAAGACCTGAAAAATAGTTTTTCTTCGGTGCATAGCCAAGCTCGGTCGGAACCATACCTATCGTACCGCCCGTGTATAAAATACAAACTCTTTTTTTCATCAATAAAAACTCCTCTTTGAAAAACACCTCTTTGAAAAAACGGGATTCTGTGTTAAAATTAGTATACCACAAAAAACAAGGGAGGGCAAACCAATGTCGAATATACCTACACCTCATATCGAAGCAAAAAAAGGAGACTTCGCTGAAACTGTTCTGATGCCGGGAGATCCGCTGCGTGCCAAATTTATCGCAGAGAGCTTTCTTGAGGATGCCAAGCTGATAAACAATGTCAGAGGCGTTCAGGGCTATACGGGGCTGTACAAAGGGAAACGTGTGTCCGTGATGGCTTCGGGCATGGGAATGCCGTCCATCGGGATTTATTCATATGAGCTTTTCAATTTTTACGATGTAAACAACATAATCCGTGTCGGAACAGCAGGTGTGATCCGTCCGGATTTGAAGGTAAGAGATATAGTCATCGGACAGGGAGCCTGCACCAACTCGGCATACGCCACTCAGTTCGGCCTGCCGGGAAGCTTCGCACCGATTTGCTCCTTTTCGCTTTTGCAAAAGGCTGTTGCGGCCGCAGAAAAAATCGGAATAACACCGGTTGTTGGGAATCTGTATTCCTCGGATACCTTCTATGACGACTCGCAGAGCCTATCAAAATGGCAAAAAATGGGAGTACTGGCTGTTGAGATGGAGGCAGCCGCCCTTTATATGAACGCGGCAAGAGCAGGAAAAAATGCCTTGGCGATATGCACTATCTCAGATAATCCGTTTACGGGGGAGGCTACCACGTCGGAGGAAAGACAGAAAAACTTTACTAAAATGATGGAAATTGCGCTTGAGATAGCCTAAAACCTCGATTTTCGGAGGGAAACACTCAAAAACACTCTAAAAGGATTGAAATTCTCTTGATAATCAGTGCCAAAAATGATAGAATAACTAGATATATAAATAAGAAATAAACGGAGGATATTAAAATGGCAGATGAATTGCTGTTGACCCAAGAAGGTTATGATAAAATTGTGGCAGAGCACGAGGAGCTTGTCTCTGTAAGAAGAAAAGAAATATCCGAAAAATTAAAAGAAGCGATCTCTTACGGCGACCTTTCCGAAAACGCTGAGTATGATGCTGCCAAAAATGAGCAGGCGGAGCTTGAGGAAAGAATTTTCAAGCTTGAGGATATGATAAAAAAAGCGAAAATCATCAACGAGGAAGAAATGTCAAACGACTTCGTCGGTGTAGGCTCAAAGGTTCTCGTAAAGGATATGGACTCAAACGAGGAAACGGAGTTTACGATAGTAGGTTCAACAGAGGCTGATCCCTTCGCACTGAAAATCTCCAATGAATCGTTGGTAGGGCAGCATTTGATAGGAAAAAAGACAGGTGAGCTTGTCGAGATCATAGTTCCCGACGGCATACTCCACTATCGCATAGAAAAAATCAGCAGATAGATTTATGCTGCAAAACAAATAGGATGAAGAGAGGAAGAAAAACAGATTATGGGTACGGAAGAAGTAAGAGCAAATCTTAATACGCAGGGCGATTCGGAAGAAATGTCCGAAGCGGCTCTGGGCGAACAGCGAAGAATAAGGCGCGAGAAGCTGAAGAATCTACAGGAGGCGGAAAGAAATCCGTTCCTCGAGGAAAAGTGGGATGTAACGGCACACAGCAAGGACATAAAAGACAATTTTGAGGCAATGGAAGGTCAGGAGGTATCCTGCGCCGGCAGAATAATGGCAAACAGGCATATGGGCAAGGCCTCGTTCATAGATATCCAGGATAAGCAGGGAAGGATCCAGGCCTTTGTCAGCAGGGATGCCATAGGTGCAGAGGAGTACAGCTTCTTCAAAACCTATGATATCGGTGATATTGTCGGTGTGGAAGGAAGCGTATTCAAGACAAATGCGGGCGAGATCTCCATTAAGGCGGAAAAAATCGTGCTCCTTTCAAAGTCTCTCCAGGTGCTGCCTAACAAGTGGCAGGGTCTGAAGGATCAGGAAATACGCTATCGTCAGAGATATGTTGACCTTATCATGAATCCTGATGTTAAGGATATGTTTTATAAGCGCTCCGGAATTATCAAGGAGATTAAGAGGGTTCTTGAGGAGGACTACGGATATTTGGAGGTTGATACTCCGGTTCTCACAACCATCGCAGGCGGTGCCAACGCAAGACCCTTCAATACGCACCACAATACACTGAATCTTGATATGAAGCTGCGTATTTCCAACGAGCTTTTCCTCAAGAGACTCATCGTAGGCGGACTTGACAGAGTATACGAAATGGGCAAGATGTTCCGTAACGAGGGTATGGACAGAAACCACAATCCGGAATATACATCTATGGAATGCTATGCCGCTTACGGTGATATGGAGCTTGTAATCGAGGTTACGGAGCAGGTGGTTTACAAGGCTGCGATGGCAGTAAACGGTTCGCCTATCATTAAATACCAGGGAAAGGAGTTCGATGTGACTCCGCCGTGGAAGCGCATTGATATGACAGATTTTGTTTGTGATGTTACAAAGATTGACTTCCACAGGATTGCAGACGACGAAACAGCAAGAGCCGCGGCTATCAAATACGGCATGGATCCGGAGGAGGTCAACGGCTGGACGCGCGGCAAGATCATCGCAGAAATGTTTGACAAGTATTGTGAGGATATACCGGGCGTGCTTGACGGTCCTGTTCCTGTATTCGTAACAGGACATCCGGTAGAAATATCGCCGCTCGCAAAGAGAAGCAAGGACGATCCGAGAATTACTCGTCGTTTCGAGGGATATATCAACGGTTGGGAAATCTGTAACGG
>CAZQSP010000108.1:0-3459 GCA_964596085.1 uncultured Oscillospiraceae bacterium | reverse complement strand
GAATGGAAGGAGCTATTAAATGATAGATTATAAGAATACATCGCTGGCAAATCAGGTTTTTGCAGCCATAGAAAAAAATATTTTGACAGGCGTTTATTCCAAGGGTGAGGTTATCAGTGAGCCGAAGCTTTCTGCGGAGCTCGGAGTGAGCAGAACGCCCGTCAGAGAGGCACTGACAAGACTGGAAGCGGAAAGGCTCATCAAGCAGACCCCCAGCGGAATGCAGGTCGTGGGAATATCCGAAAAGGATGTGGACGAAATGTATGCGGTAAAGCGCTCGATTGAGCCGTATGTGACGGAGCTTGCTGTAAACAACATTTCTCCGGAGGGACTGGCAAAAATGAAGGAGATACTTGAGCAGCAGGAGTTTTATGTGACTAAGGGAAATGCGGAAAAAATCAAGGATTTGGATACAGAGTTTCACGATATGATTTATCGCGAAAGCGACAGCCCGACACTTGAATCCGTTCTGTCTCCGCTGCACCACAAGCTGATGAAGCACAGAAAGGTTTCTTTGCAATTCAGCAACCGCAGCACACAGTCGGTAGAAGAACACAAAAAAATATACGAAGCAATGGCAGAGGGCGATGCGAAAAAAGCGAAAGAACTCATGCTTGAGCATGTAAACAATGCATATACAAATATCAAGGGAGGCATATGATGGGACTTACAATCGCACAAAAGATAATAAAGGAGCATTTGATAAGCGGCGAAATGACCGTAGGAAATGAAATCGCAATAAAAATAGACCAGACTTTGACGCAGGATGCGACAGGAACGATGGCATATTTGGAATTCGAAACGATGGGAGTGCCGAGGGTTAAAACCGAGCTTTCGCTGGCATACATCGACCATAATACACTTCAGTCGGGTTTTGAAAACGCCGATGACCACAGATTTATACAGTCAATGGCAAAAAAATACGGACTGTATTTCAGCAGACCGGGAAACGGAATCTGCCATCAGGTGCATTTGGAACGTTTCGGCAAGCCGGGCAAGACGCTTATAGGCTCTGACAGCCATACGCCTACAGGCGGAGGTATCGGAATGCTTGCAATGGGTGCGGGCGGCCTTGATGTTGCGGTTGCAATGGGCGGCGGTGCATATTACATAACCATGCCGAAAATGTTCAAGGTAAACCTTACAGGAAAGCTCAGAGATTTTGTGACGGCTAAGGATGTCAGCCTTGAAATTTTGAGAATACTCAGTGTAAAGGGCGGCGTAGGTGCCATAATCGAATGGGGCGGCGAGGGCGTTAAAACGCTTTCGGTACCGGAAAGAGCAACCATAACCAATATGGGAGCAGAGCTGGGTGCGACGACCTCCATCTTCCCGTCAGACGAGGTGACACGCAGCTTCCTTGCGGCAGAGGGCAGGGAAAACGATTTTGTGCCGCTGGAAAGCGATGCAGATGCTGTATATGACAGAGTAATCGACATAAATCTTTCCGAGCTGAAGCCGCTCATCGCCTGTCCGCACAGTCCGGATAATGTTGTGAGCGTTGACAGCCTCAAAGGCACCAAGGTTAATCAGGTGTGCATAGGCTCCTGCACCAACTCGTCACTTTACGATATGCTTAAGGTTGCGGCACTGCTCAAGGGCAAAACGATTTCACCTGAGGTCAGCCTGTCGATTTCACCGGGCTCCAAACAAGTATTGGCTATGCTGGCAGACTGCGGAGCACTCTCGGATATTATAGCGAGCGGTGCAAGAGTTTTGGAATGTGCTTGCGGACCGTGTATCGGCATGGGCTTTTCGCCTAACTCGGCAGGAGTTTCCCTGCGTACCTTTAACCGTAACTTCGAGGGACGCTCAGGCACCAAGGATGCACAGGTTTATTTGGTATCTCCGGAAACCGCTGTTGCAGCGGCACTCACAGGCGAAATCACAGACCCTATGCTCCTCGGCAAAATGCCTGAGGTAATTATGCCTACAAGCTTCAAAATAGATGACAGTGCGGTACTTTCACCTGCCTCCGAGGATGAGGCTGCCGATGTTGAGATACTCAGAGGCCCGAACATCAAGCCTTTCCCTGATGCGGCGCCGCAGGAAAACATCTTAAATGCCGGAGTATCACTCAAGGTAGGAGATAATATAACCACAGACCATATAATGCCTGCAGGAGCAAAGATTCTGCCATACCGTTCAAACATTCCTCATCTTTCGCAGTATTGCTTTGAGGTTTGCGACCCTGCTTTCCCTGAAAGAGCCAAGGCTATGGGACAGAGCATAATCGTGGGCGGCAACAATTACGGACAGGGCTCGTCGAGAGAGCACGCAGCACTCGTTCCGCTTTATTTGGGCGTGAGAGCGGTTATCGCAAAAGGCTTTGCAAGAATACATGCGGCAAACCTCATAAATGCGGGCATAATGCCTCTGACCTTTGCGAATGCCGATGATTACGAAAAGATAAGCCAAGGAGATGAGCTTAAAATCACAGAGGTTTTCAGCGGTATGGAAACAGGAGAAATGACACTCGAAAACCTGACAACAGGCGAAAAGATAAAGCTTTCATGCAGCTTTACGGACAGACAGAGAGCTATCCTCAAGGACGGCGGACTTTTGAAATATGTCGGAAAGGGCGGAAACTGATATGGAAATGAATAAGGAAAAGGAATTGTATATAAAGCAGGCGAGCGAAAAATTTGAACAGCTCCTGCGTGAACAGATAAAGAGAGCCGAGGACATCAAGGCAGCGGCGGGAGCAAAGGACTTTGCGGCACTTGACTGCATTACGATCGGACTTTGCGGCGGCGACGGCATCGGCCCTATCATCATGGCTGAGGCGGAAAGACTTATCCGAATCCTTCTCGCAGACGAGCTGAAGGCGGGAAAGGTCGAATTAAAGACGATAGAAGGACTTACCTTAGAAAACCGTATGGCTTGCGGCAAGGCAGTACCCGATGAGGTTATGGCTCAGATTAAAGCCTGTGATGTTATATTGAAGGGTCCTACTACGACTCCTAAGGGCGGCAGCATGGGAAGTGCGAATGTTACGCTCAGAAGTGAGCTTGACCTCTATGCGAATGTGCGCCCTGTATGTGTGCCCGAGGAGGGTATTGACTGGATGTTCTACAGAGAAAATACAGAGGGCGAATATGTGCTCGGCAGCAAGGGCATAGAAATTCCGGAAACGCTGGCTGTGGACTTCAAGGTTACCACTGTTGAGGGTACACGCAGAATCGCAAGAGCGGCTTTCGAATATGCCAAGGCTAACGGCAAGAAAAGCGTGTCGATTGTTACCAAGGCAAACATTATGAAAAAGACAGACGGCAGCTTTTCGGCGATTTGCAGAGAGGTCGCTGCGGACTATCCCGATATCGAGGCAGAGGACTGGTATATTGATATTATGACCGCAAATCTTGTGAACAAGGCAATTCGCAACAAGTTTCAGGTGTTTGTGCTGCCTAATCTGTACGGCGACATTATCACAGACGAGGCTGCCGAAATTCAGGGCGG
>CAZQSP010000107.1:0-3472 GCA_964596085.1 uncultured Oscillospiraceae bacterium | reverse complement strand
TAACCGGCTTCGGTCTGGGTGCATCCTCGATGGCTCTGTTTGGAAGAGTAGGCGGTGGTATCTATACCAAGGCTGCTGACGTAGGTGCTGACCTTGTAGGTAAGGTTGAAGCGGGAATTCCTGAAGATGACCCTCGTAACCCGGCTGTTATCGCTGACAATGTAGGTGACAATGTAGGGGATGTTGCAGGTATGGGCTCCGACTTATTTGAATCCTATGCAGGTTCAATCATTTCGGCTATCACTCTTGCAGCTGTTGCAGTTGGCTCTGCATCCGAAACAGCTACATTCACACAAACAACAGCTGCTCTGTTCCCTCTTATCATTTCAGCAATAGGTATCCTTGCTTCCGTTATCGGTATTATGCTCGTAAGAGGTAAGGAAGGTGCAAATCCTGCAAATGCGTTGAATATGGGAACATACATCAGCGGTATCATCGTTATAATCGCGACAGTAGTTCTTTCAAAGGCTATGCTCGGGGACTATACTTATGCAATCGCTATCATCGCAGGTCTGATCGTCGGCATTGCAATCGGTAAGATTACCGAGGTTTACACCTCCGGCGACTATAAGTCGGTTCAGAAAATCGCAGAACAGTCACAGACAGGTGCTGCTACTACTATTATCAGTGGACTCGGTGTTGGTATGATGTCCACATTATGGCCTATCATATTGGTATGTATAGGTGTATATGTAGCTTATGTATTTGCAGGCTTATACGGAATCGCACTTTCCGCAGTAGGTATGCTTTCAACTACAGGTATGACAGTAGCAGTTGATGCTTACGGTCCTGTTTCGGATAACGCAGGCGGTATCGCAGAGATGTCCGAGCTGCCTGAATCAGTAAGAGAAATCACCGACAAGCTTGACTCTGTGGGTAACACTACAGCAGCTATCGGTAAGGGCTTTGCTATCGGCTCCGCTGCACTCACCGCATTGGCTCTGTTCGCATCATATGCGGCAGTTACAAACCTTGAGGTTATCAGCTTGCTTGACCCAATCGTAATCATCGGATTATTCATCGGTGCTATGTTACCGTTCTTATTCTCCGCTATGACTATGAACTCCGTTGGTGAATCCGCTAACGAAATGATCGAAGAAGTAAGAAGACAATTCAGAGAAGATTCAGGCATCATGGCAGGTACTTCCAAGCCTGACTATGCAAGATGCGTAGATATATCAACTAAGGCTGCACTTAAGCAGATGATCGTTCCGGGTATCATGGCTGTTATAGCTCCTCTTGCAGTTGGTCTTGTATTAGGTACTGCTGCACTTGGCGGTATGCTCGCCGGTTCATTATCCTCCGGTGTACTGCTTGCTATCATGATGGCAAACGCAGGCGGTGCATGGGATAACGCTAAGAAGTACATCGAAGAAGGACACTTCGGCGGCAAGGGCAGCGAACCTCATAAGGCTGCTGTTGTAGGCGATACTGTAGGTGACCCGTTCAAGGATACTTCCGGTCCGTCCATCAACATCTTAATCAAGCTTATGACTATCGTTGCAGTTGTATTTGCACCGCTGTTCGTACAGGTTGGCGGTCTGCTGTAATAAGAAGCTGACACGACTTAGCATATACTCAAGCTATTTGAGGCTCCCGATTTCGGGAGCCTTTTGTGATATGGATGGCAAAAGAGCTGTCGAAAGACTTTTGCTTTCGCAAAATTCGCAGAAAAACTGTGAATAGACTTGATTATGTTCAACAAAAGTGTTAAACTATTCACAGGATATTTTCGTAAAGCAGAAAGGATAAGAAAGATGTATCAGACAATTAAGTATGAAGTAAACGAAAATGTAGCAAAGCTTACCATCAATAGACCCGAGGCATTAAATGCTCTCAATTCAACGGTTCTCGATGAATTATTCGAGGCCTTCAATCTTATAGATAAAGACGAGGATGTAAGATGTGTCATCGTGACAGGTGAAGGCAGGTCATTCGTTGCAGGTGCAGATATTGCAGAAATGTCTACACTTAATCCGGTAGAAGCTAAGAGGTTCGCGCAAAAGGGTCACAAGGTTATGAATTTCATAGAGAAGACCGAAAAACCTGTTATTGCAGCTGTAAACGGATTCGCTCTCGGCGGAGGCTGTGAGCTTTCGATGGCCTGTGATATCAGAATCGCATCATCAAAGGCAGTATTTGGGCAGCCTGAGGTTGGACTTGGCATCACGCCGGGATTTGGCGGTACTCAGAGACTTTCAAAAATCGTAGGACCGGGAAATGCTGCATTGCTTATTCTGTCAGCACAGAATATAAAGGCTGATGAAGCACTGAGGATAGGTTTGGTTCAGCAGGTCGTAGAGCCTGAAGAGCTTATGCCTACAGTTGAGGCACTTGCAAAGAAAATTGCATCGAATGCACCGGCTGCTGTTATGGCATCAAAGACACTGTTAAACAAGGGCTATCACCTCGACCTTTTCAGCGGATGTGCACTCGAAGCAGAAGGCTTCGGTGTTTGCTTTGGCACAGAAGATCAGAAAGAGGGAATGAAGGCATTCCTTAACAAGGGTAAATACGAGTTTCAAGGGAAATAATGTAATACAATAATAAATACAATGAAATGAAATGGTCATTGGTATGATGCAAAAGGATGCTCACGGCTTTGGGCATCCTTTTGTATCTTAATTGAACGAAAGACAAGACAAATGACTCGTCATCGCTTGAATGTTGGACAACTGAATCATAAAAAATATTCATTCCTCAGTCGATAAATTGTTTTCTTTACAGGTGGAAGCATGAGAAGGAAGAGAGTCAAAATGCCTTCACCGCCTATATAGAAAATATTATACAAAAAGCTGTAAATCATGGGGTTCATCTCTCCGGCATATTCTGCAAAGAAGATAAAGCCCGACAGGAAGGAGCAGATAAATCTTCCGACTATGGAAAGCGTGTAGCCTGTGTACAGCCCGTATTTTTGCTCGGTGAAAAAGCCGGAAAGTCCAAGGCAGCCGAATGCAAGAATATAGTCAAGCACGACCTGTAGCGGAAAGAGCAGAACGGGGTCAATAATCAGATTAAGAAGTCCCAGTGATACGCCCGATGCTATACCCCATTTTGGTCCGCAGTAATATCCTGCGAGAGTAGCGGCAAGCATACTGAAAAGAGTAATCGAGCCACCGTATGGCATAGGAATTATCTTAATCATTCCCAAAACAAAAGAGAGTGCAATTAAAAGAGCGCATAATGCGAGGCAGCGGACAGATTTGTTTGCTGCCTTTTCAGTTTGAATTTTTGACATAAAAAAACCTCCTCAAAAAATATTGGGAGGGGTACGCTTCCCTACGCCGGTGCTGACCGGATCAGGTAATGAGGGTTTATCCTACAGTGCAGAGAAGAATGACAATATTCTGTCATTGTTCCGACTGCGCTTCGGCAAATCTCAGCATAAGCTCCCCTAGCAATACGGTTATGATAAACCCGAAAAAAACATATGTCAAGAAGAATTTTAAAAAAAGCAAAAATGTTGGTTCGG
>CAZQSP010000106.1:0-3486 GCA_964596085.1 uncultured Oscillospiraceae bacterium | reverse complement strand
AAAGCTCGAAATTGCAGTCCGAAAGACCTCTTACCTGCATATTCACGATGCCCTCTCGCTCGGTAACCGACTCAAAGTGTGTCGTAATCAGGGAAATATACGGTTTTTGTATAAGGTAATCGACAAGACTCTTTGTCAGTGCCGTACCCTCTGTAGGATTTGTACCGGAGGCAATTTCATCTATCAATATGAGACTGCGCTCCTGTCCGTGATCCAAAATTTCTTTGAGCTCCTCCATCTCTGAGCCGAAGCTCGAAAGCCCACGCTCCACAGACTGAGAATCTCCGATCAGAATTTGCATATAGTTGGAAAGCCCAATCCTTGCGCGCTTCGCCGGCACAAAGAAGCCATACTGTGCCATTATAGGCACCTGTCCCGCCAGCTTCAGCGATATTGTCTTGCCTCCCATATTGGCTCCCGTGATAAGGGTCACTCCGTCGCAGAGCTTGAGCGACACCGGGCAATACTCCCTGCCCTTTGCCTTGAGGATGTCCTCAACCTGCACATTTCTGCCGTCCTCAAACTCTATGATGTGCTCATCCGTTATCTCCGGCCTTGTCAAGTCGTGGCGAATCGCATACAGAGCCTTTGCAAGTGCCAAATCTAGCGCACCGACCTTTTCACAATTCTCAAGCAGGACATCCGCCCACCGAGAAATTTTCTTTGAAAGCACGGTACGGATTCGCTCCTCCTCCGCCTCTATTTCCGCATTGATTGCCTCTATCTCATTCACATATTTGTATACCGCTTCCGACGGCTTCAGCTGGAGCGTTACGCTCATATAATCCTGATCCGCAAGCTCCAGCTCCGGCAGAGCGCATATCCTGTCAAAATCGGGATTCGATCTTGCCAAAACCATATCGAACTTTGGTGTAAGCAGCACACCGCAATCCCTTCTGAGTCTTTCTCTTTCTGACTTTTGCTCCCGTCTTATCAAAAGCTCGTGCTCACGTTTATTTGCCCTAAGCTCCGTCAATACGGTACTGAACTCGTTATATATGTAAAACGTGTTCAGTCTGTCGCCCGTGGGATCAAGCTCATCGAGCAATGCCTCCGTATCTGTGAGGAAATATTCCTCGGGAACCTTGTACTGAGCTGCAAGCTCAGTGTCCATCTCCTCTGCGGCAGAATGCTCGCCTTGCACAGTCTCCGTGACACAGTGACACGCCTTGTAGTCTCCGAGCTCGTGCTCTATTGTCAGCCTGCGAAGCTGGCGCATCTGCAGGAGCAGTGACTTTACCTCGTACAGCTCAACGGTTGACAGAACCGTGCTCTCGCTCCTCTGCACCGTGAGTGTCGGGTCCTTCATTTCCATAAAGACCTCTTGCAGCTTTTCCGTCAAAACCTTGTTGTTCCTTGCAAATTCAATCATAGCCGCAAGGCGGTCAAGCTCCGCTCTCAGCTCGTTTTCCTCACCCGGGTAGAAGGGCCTAAGCTCCTTTAGCTGCTTCTTGCCGAAGGGCGTATTCAAATCTAAGCTGAACATTACATATTCCAGACCCGTCTCCTTTCGGGTCTTGACATTTGCAAGTCGTCTGTTTGTTCCCTGTTTCATACTACATCCTCACATCTATGATTGGAATGTCGGGAATAGCCTTTTGCATTTCCTCCAAAAGGAGTCTGTTGTCAAAGGTGTATCCCGCAGGTGCCCACGGATTGACTGTAATCGCCGCAATTTCGATGTTCTTCAGAACGCAGGGTCTGAAGCCCTTCTTGCGGAAAATCCCCCAGTCCATCACATTCACGAAAATCTTGGTCGGATCCTTCAGAACAAAACGCACCTGCTTGAGATTTTTCAGGCTGATGTCGGAAATCACGCTGTTCGTGAAAGCTCCGGGTATGTATATATATCTTGTATCCTCGTCGATGGCGGCATTTATGTCCTTGGCAGCCCCCAGACCCGTTACCAGATCAAGCTTTCTGATGCTGCCGTCCTCATTGACGAGCATAATCTTATCGTCAAAATTATTGTTCTCTATGACCTCTCTGATTGCACCCTCCTCAAGCTCGGGCGTGCGGTAGAGGTTTACGATGTGTGCGGTTTCTTCTACTACCTTGTTCATCTTGCGCGAAAGCACCGCACCTGTTGATAATATGATTGCCTCCGAGGTATCCGGAGAAGCAATCGTCTTTCTGTCGATGGCTCCGTCGATCATAACAAGACGGCAGCCAAGCTTGAGCATTTCTTCACAAAGGAGCTTCTGCTCTGCATTTATAACCGGTCCTGCAATCTGCACATAGCCTGCTTCTCTGACACGGCATATCAAAAGCTCACCGATCGCCGTGGAATATTTGGTCTTGCGAACGACCTCAAGCCCAGCATCTGCCATATCGTACAGCAGTGTAGGTACAGCCGCAAGCATTCCCTCCTCCAAATATACTCTCGGTTTTTCCGTTCCCGTAACCAAATCCTGCATCTCACCGTCCCTTCCGGTCGATGTGATGCCCAAGACGATACCCTCGTCTATTGCTTCCTCAATCAAATAGTTCAAAGCGGTAGTCTTGCCGGCATTTTTTGCCATTCCGACAATGGAAATCGTCTTGTATTTAGTTGATAAGTCGTATAGTATACCCATATTAAGCTATATCCTTTATCACACCTATAGGGGGCCGAAGCCGGTCCCCTATAGATTGCATTTAATTTTTTACAACACTGCTTGGATATGCGAATGTGTTCATCGTATATTCGCAATTAGTGTTTGTTTCTTTCGTGTCTTGCAAGGTGTGCAGGCTCGATAGTCTTGATTTCAGGACCTTCACCGAGTGCGGAAACACCTTCATACTTGTAGCTCTTCTTGCCTGTGCAGTAATCGCAGTTGCAAGGAAGATCAGGAAGACTCGGTTCTGTGTATGTAGTGATGATACCTTCGTAGTTTCTCAGAATTACCTTGTGCGGAGTCTGGGAAATTACATACTGAGGCATTACCGGAGTCTTTCCGCCACCGCCCGGAGCGTCAACTACGAATGTAGGAACTGCATAACCGGAGGTATGTCCTCTTAAACCTTCGATGATTTCGATACCCTTGGAAACCGGAGTTCTGAAGTGTTCGATACCCATTGAAAGGTCGCAGATGTAGATGTAGTAAGGTCTTACTCTGTTCTTGCAAAGCTGGTGTACGAGGTCTCTCATAACGTGCTTGCAATCGTTTACGCCGCGAAGAAGTACGGACTGGTTGCCGAGAGGAATACCTGCATCAGCAAGCTTTCTTACAGCTTCCATAGCATCCGGAGTCATTTCCTTCGGGTGGTTGAAGTGAGTATTAAGCCAGATTGGATGATACTTCTTCAGCATATCGCAGAGCTTGTCTGTAATTCTCATAGGCATTACAACCGGAGTTCTGGAACCAAGTCTTACGATTTCAACGTGGTCGATCTTTCTGAGCTCGCTGATGATGTACTCAAGAGTTTCATCCTCTACGCAAAGTGCATCGCCGCCGGAAAGAAGTACGTCTCTAACCTGTGGAGTCTTTCTGATGTATTCGATAC
>CAZQSP010000105.1:0-3681 GCA_964596085.1 uncultured Oscillospiraceae bacterium | reverse complement strand
CTCCCATAATTTTTTCCTCTCAAAAAATATTCTACACTATATAATATCACTCTTTACTGCATTTATCCAGCAAAAAATCCGCCTTCCCCTGTCATAATTTGTGCGGTCAAATTTCGTTTTTTGTCGGACAAGCTATGCAGGGCTCTGCCTACTCCTGCGGTGCAGCCGTTCCGGAAGCCGTTCTTACTATTCTGTCGATAGCCTGCATTTCCAGCTCGGGTACTGCATCCACCGTGCTTGCGCTGATTCCCAAGGAATAACAATATTCCGCATTGTTCGTGCCCTTTATCGCCTGCTTTGTTATATTCCAGCTCGGCATTTTATCAAGCTGCATTTTTACAAGCGCTGACATTTCATCCGCAGTCATATTGGTCGAAAGATTGTCCTTTACCGCATCCAAGAGCGAAGTATATTTTGTCAGAATCGTTGTGCTGCTTGTGCATTTTTTTATAATCGCCTCCATCACCTGCTGCTGGTTCTCGTTTCGAGCCATATCTCCCTCGGAAAACGAGTGTCTTTCCCTGCAAAATGCCAATGCCTGCTTGCCGTTTACCTTGTTTGCTCCCTTGACAAAGTGAAGTCCGTTAAGCTCCGGCATCCCCTTCATCCCGGAGGTATAAAAATCTCTGTCTGACTGTATCTCAATTCCGCCTATGGCATCCACAAGCTTCATTACGGTGCTGTAGTTCACTCGCAGGTAGTAATTTATTTCAATGCCAAGCTGATTTTCGATGGCGGCAACACTCTCTTGGATGCCGTATAGACTCGAGTGGGTCAGCTTGTCCATCGCCTCCTTGCTCGGAAGCTCCACATAGTAATCCCTCGGAATGGATGTCAGCAGAAGCTCGTTTGTAACAGGGTTCACGGTCGCGATCATATTTACATCCGTTCTGTTCGGTATATCTATAGAGCCCTCCATATCCGAGCCGCTTATATATATGTTGAAGGACTCTGCGGTCACGTCGACAGCCGAGGTTTGATCCTGCTCCTGAAGCGGTATTGAAACGGTATACAGAATCCTCGTGCTTTCTGCGGGCGCCATTGCCACAATGACATCGTCAGTGCTGCTTTTCATGCTCTCGTAGGATGCCGCACTTATGAAGCACGCATTGTACTCACCGTCCAAAAGCTTGCTCATAACATCTGTCAGTGCCTCAACATACGCGTATTCAACGTTCACCTGCTCCTGCAGCTTGCTTTTTGCCTCTGAGTAGACCATATCGTGCGACATATAGCTTGCTACCGTCTGCCCGTCAAGCTCACTCACATCCTCATATGTCTCTCCGCTCCTGACAATCAGATAGTAATCCTCCTTTGCCTGCGCCACCTGTGTAATATTTCCCAAGAAATCCAAGGTGTCGGCCAAATAGAAGCTTCCCACGCCAAAAAATCCTATCAAAAGGACAGCTGCTATTGTCGCTGCTATCTTGCGTTTCTTGATACCGTACCTGCTGAGCATCACCGGAACGATGAACACGGAGACGATCACAAGAACCGCAAGTCCCGTATAAAAGTATTTTGCGGGCAACACATTCAGCCACCAAAGCAAGGCCGCAAACGCTGCTGCAAGCAGCACATATAATATCGCTATCAGCCTAAAAAAAACAAGTCCCTTAGAGCTTTTTCCCTTATTCCTTTCTGCTTCCAGCTGTGCTAAAATCTCTTTCTGTCGTTCACTTCTCATAAATTACCTCAAATCCTTATTCGTTTTCTTTTCGCCCTAAAATTCTTATTCAGGCAACATTTTTTGCAACAGCTCTATTATACTCTTTTTTCTTCAATATGGCAATGTATACAGTGCTTTGCGGCGTAGCTTTACTCGTTTCCGGCCCCCGCCTTCTTGAACAAATTAACAAATAGGTATAATGCTGTTAAATAAAGCTGAGCAGCTCTGCGGTTTCCTTTCTCGGAGGCGCTGTCTGCTCGCCCTCGGGCATATAGCCTATCGGTATAAGTGCGGCTATTTGCTGACCCTCGGGTATTTGAATTACCTTTCTTATCTCTGACTCGTCAAAATAGCCCAAAATAACACTTCCAAGCCCTTTTTCGTATGCCGCCAAGCAAAAGGTCTGCGCCGCTATCCCCGCATCAAAGCTCTGCCATCTGTCGCCCTTTGGTGTCGAGAAGCTGCCGTCCTTCTCGAAGCCCGATCTCCCCTCCACACACGTCAGAATAATTACTGCCGGTGCGTTTGCAAGGGTTTTGATGTTGTAGCCGAAGCCAAAGGTGCACTCAGAGCTCGCCAATGCCGCAAGCTTGTCCTTGTCCTCTACCACTATATATCTTGCCGTCTGTGTATTCTTCCACGACGGTGCAAATCTGGCTGTCTCTATGATTTCTTCTATCAATTTATGCGGAATCTTCTTGTCCCGGAAGCTCCTTACGCTTCTTCTTCCCTTTATTGCTGTGATTAAATCCATTTTGTCCTCCTACTATTATCCAAGCCTTGCCATATGCTTCAGAGTTCTTATCATCTGACAGGTATAGCTCATCTCATTATCGTACCACGCCACTACACGAACCTCGAAAATATGTGTGCCGCACTGCTGTGCCAGGGTTTGGGTCGCATCAAACAGTGAGCCGTAGCTCATTCCTATGATATCCGAGCTTACAAGCTCCTCCTCGGTATAGCCGAAGGCTTCACTCGCCGCCGCCCTCATTGCTGCGTTGATACCCTCAACGCTGACCGTGTCCGTCATATCCTTCAGAGTTGCATCAAGAATGGTGATGGAGCCTGTCGGAACCGGAACACGCTGTGCCGAGCCTATAAGCTTGCCGTCCAGCTCCGGTATTACAAGTCCGATTGCCTTTGCTGCACCGGTCGAATTTGGGACAATGTTGATTGCTCCGGCTCTTGCGCGCCTGAGATCCCCCTTTCTATGCGGTCCGTCCAAGAGCAGCTGATCTCCTGTATATGCGTGAATCGTAGTCATAAAGCCTGTTCTGAGCTCTCTGTAGTCGTTGAGAGCCTTTGCCATCGGCGCCAGGCAGTTGGTTGTGCAGGAGGCTCCGGAAATTATCGTATCCTCCCTTTTCAGATTCATGTGATTTACTCCGTATACTATTGTCGGAAGGTCATCGCCCGCAGGTGCGGAGATCAAAACGCGCTTTGCTCCGGCATCAATATGCGCCTGCGCTTTTGCCTTTGAGGTATAAAAGCCTGTGCACTCAAGTACAACATCAATACCCAGCTCTCCCCACGGCAGCTTATGTGCATCCGCCTCCTTGTATATTCTGAAGCTTGTCCCGTCAACATAGATCGAGGCCTCGTCGCTGCTCACCTCATGTCCCAAAAACTGACCTTGAGAGCTGTCATATTTCAGAAGATGTGCCAGCATCCTCGGCTCGGTAAGGTCATTTATTGCTGCCACCTCAATCTCCGGCTCATTCCAGATTTGTCTGAAAGCCAGACGACCGATTCTTCCGAATCCGTTAATTGCCACTCGAATCATTTCATTTCCTCCCGTCTGTGTTTTTCCTATTTATAATATACTTGATTTTTTGAAAGTATACAATGACTTTTTGCGGATGCGAGGCTCTGCTCCGCATCAGCTTGTGTGCTCTTCCCCCTGCACATTTTGCTCGTCAAGGGAGGCTCCCTTGCGCAAGGGGGCTTCTTACCGAAGTGCGCTTTTGACATCATAAAAGCGACCCCGATCGGGGTCGCTCATATGCTTTGTC
>CAZQSP010000104.1:0-3724 GCA_964596085.1 uncultured Oscillospiraceae bacterium | reverse complement strand
CTATATGTGCAGTAAGGCGCGGTCCTGACGACATCTGCATCGGCGGCGACGGACAGGTGACCATGGGCGAGCACACAATTATGAAAAACGGTGCAAAAAAAGTAAGAAAAATATATAAAAATACAGTAGTTACAGGTTTTGCGGGTTCAGTTGCAGATGCCTTTGCGTTGACAGACAAGTTTGAGAAGAAGCTCGATGAGCATTCGGGCAACCTCAAGAGAGCAGCGGTCGATTTGGCTCAGATTTGGCGTTCCGACAAGGGGATGAGAAGCCTTGAGGCACTTATGATAGTAGCTGACAAGGACGATATGCTCGTGATTTCAGGAAACGGTGAGGTAATAGAGCCGGATCAGGATTTTGTGGCAATTGGTTCGGGCGGCAATTTTGCATATTCGGCAGCCAACGCTTTGTTCAACAATACGGATATGGATGCTGAATCTATTGTGAGAGAAGCTCTGAGGATTGCAAGCTCTATCTGTGTTTACACGAACAGCAATATCTCTGTCGAAAAGCTATAAGGAGGGTGCATTATGGCAAGTAAATTGTACAGTATGACTCCTAAAGAAATCGTTGCGGAGTTGGATAAATATATAATCGGACAGGACGAGGCAAAAAAATCGGTAGCAATCGCTCTCAGAAACAGATACAGAAGAAGTCTGCTTTCCGAGGAAATGAGAGAGGAGATCACGCCGAAAAACATTTTGATGATGGGACCTACGGGCTGCGGCAAAACAGAAATCGCAAGACGACTCGCAAAGCTTATGGATGCGCCTTTTGTAAAGGTAGAGGCTACCAAGTTTACCGAGGTCGGATATGTAGGCAGGGATGTTGACTCCATGGTCAGAGACCTTGTGGAGGCTTCAATGCGAGTTACCAAGCAGAGCAAGCTTGAGGAAAAGTATTCGGTTGCCGACAAAATCGTAGAGGAAAAGCTAGTTGAGGCTATCATTCCGGGCAAGAACAAGAAAAAACCGGGTCAAGCCAAGAACCCGTTTGACTTCATAATGAACAGCGGCGGATATACCAGCCAAAAGCAGCAGTATCTCGAAAGCCAAGCCGCAAAGGAGGAAGCGGCTCCTGAGGACAACAGCATTGAGATGGCAAGAGAGCAGGTGCGTGAGCAGCTTCGTCGGGGCTTGCTTGAGGAACAGTACGTCGAAATCGAAGTAAACGACACCCCTAAGGGCAACCAGCTCGATATGAGCAACGAGGGAATGAGCATTGCCATCGGAAACATCTTCGGCGATATGATGCCGCAGAAGACCAAGAAAAAGAACTGCAAGGTAAAGGATGCAAGAAAAATTCTGAGAGAGCAGGAGGCACAGAAGCTTATCGACATGGATCTGGTGACAGACGAGGCGATAGCAAATGCCGAGCAGAACGGAATTATCTTTATAGACGAAATAGATAAGATTGCATCGGGCTCCAGAGTAAGCTCGGGAGCGGATGTGTCCAGAGAGGGAGTACAGAGAGATATTCTTCCTATCGTGGAGGGCAGCGTTATCAACACCAAGTACGGTCCTGTGAGAACCGACCATATCCTTTTTATAGGCGCAGGTGCGTTCCATATCGCAAAGCCTACGGATCTGATTCCTGAGCTTCAGGGTCGTTTCCCGATTCGTGTAACGCTCGACAGCCTGACCAAGGAGGATTTTGTTGAGATACTGACCAAGCCGGAAAACGCTTTGATCAAGCAGCACAAGGCTTTGCTCGAAACAGAGGGTATAGAAGTGGAATTTACGGAATCGGCAATCGAGCAGATAGCAACGATTTCCTATCTGATGAACGAGCGCACCGAAAACATCGGAGCAAGACGGCTTCATACGGTTCTCGAAAGACTGCTTGAGGATATTTCCTTCAATATTCCCGAGATGGAAGAGGAAAAAGTCGTTATCGACAAGGATTATGTCGAGGAACGTTTCAAGGAAACTATCCAGGCTGAGGATTTGGACAAATACATTCTATAATCGCAAAACGGCACAAAATCGAAAAAAAGCAAACGAAAACTGCCTTGAAGCACATACGCTTCGCGGCAGTTTTTTATCGTGCTTAGGCTATAAGCTCCTTGACGAGGAAAAAGAGGACGGGAACAAGCAGTGACGGGAGCAGGTTCATCGTCTTGAAATCCTTGATTTTGAGGATGGCAACACCCGATGCGGCGATCAGAAAGCCGCCGACGATGGAGAGCTCAGTCATAAACACATCGGAAATAAAGCCTGAAAGAAAGCTTGCTCCAAGGTATATGCCGCCCTGCCACAGGAACAGAACCGCAGCCGCAACGGCAATTCCGATGCCGTAGGTGGAGGCAAGCACCATAGAGGTTACGAGGTCTAAGGTACCGTTGGTGAACAGGAAGGTCTCGTCGCCGTAAATTGCACTTTGGATAGGACCCAAAATCGAAAGAGTCCCTATGCAAAAAAGCAGTATTGCCGTGGAAAGCCCCTGACCGAGGCTGTTGCGAGCTCCGCTCCTGTTTTTACCGTCTACAAGCCTTTGGAATTTTCCGTCTATGTCAAGGCTTGTGCCGACAACGCTGCCGAGTGCCAGGCTGACGATAAAAAGTACGGGGTATTCGCTGTTTGGCATATTGCTGACGATAGAGTTGATACCTATACCGCAGGCAGCAAGCCCCATCGCATCAAAGAGCACTGCCTGCTGTTTTTCTTTTAGCCCTTTCTTTAAAAGGCTTCCGACGATACTGCCTGTAATAATCATACAAGTATTGAATATTGTTCCTATCATTTAGAGTCCTCCGTGCCGGATGTGTCGTATGGATGAGGTATGTAACGAACATTCCGAAAATATTATAAAAGTATTTTACACTCAAGGCAGGAGCTTTACAAGAAATAATTGTGTTATTTGTGTAAAACAGAATAGCCCGGGAAAGAAGCTGCGATATAAGCTTTGTGTGACTCGATTAAAAAAGGGCTTTTACAAGAGTGTATTTTATGTTAGAATAAGAAAGAAAAATATGCTACAAAATTATGATTCTTGGAGGCGGCTGATGAAACCCATATATAAACGAGTTTTATTAAAGATAAGCGGAGAAGCACTTGCCGGAGAGCAGCATTTCGGCATTAACGAGGAGATGACACGCAAGGTGGCAAAGGAGGTCAAGGAAATTCACGAGCTCGGCGTTCAGGTTGCCATAGTCGTAGGCGGCGGCAACTTTTGGAGAGGCAGAACGAGCAAGGATATGGACAGAGCCACGGCAGACTATATGGGGATGCTCGCAACCGTTATGAACTCTCTCGCACTGCAGGATGCATTTTTGGCACTGGGAGTTGATGCTAAGGTGCAGACAGCAATAGAGATGAAGGAAATCGCAGAGCCGTATGCTCGACGCAGAGCATTGAGCCATTTGGAGCACGGAGATGTTGTTATCTTCGGAGCCGGAACAGGCAATCCGTTCTTTTCTACGGACACCGCAGCGGCTCTCAGGGCGGCAGAGATAGATGCAGATGTGATTTTACTGGCAAAGAACATAGATGGTGTATACGACAGCGATCCTGCCGTAAACCCGAATGCACATCGCTTTGACGAGCTGACACATATGGAGGTAGTCGAAAGAGATCTGAAGGTAATGGATCTCACCGCGGCAACCCTGTGCAAGGACAACGGAATTACCATTCACGTGTTTGCAATCGCCGAGGAGGGAAATGTGCTTAGAGCAATTCAAGGCGAAAAAATAGGAACGATTATTAAGTAGGAGGATATGATGGAA
>CAZQSP010000103.1:0-3815 GCA_964596085.1 uncultured Oscillospiraceae bacterium | reverse complement strand
TGATGCCCACCAGGCGGTTGCCCTCGGTCAGGCTTGCCAGGGTGTTGTAGGCCTGGTTCAGGGATTCCGGGTCCAGGGAACCGAAGCCCTCGTCCACAAACAGGGTGTCCAGCTGGATGCCGGTGGACATCTGCACCTCGTCGGAAAGGCCCAGGGCCATGGCCAGGGAGGCCTTGAAGCTTTCACCGCCGGACAGGGTCTTGACGCTACGCTGGGTGCCGTTGTAGTGGTCGATGACATCCAGCTCCAGTCCGATCTGGCTGCGCTTGTTTTCCGCGTCCACCCGGCGCTTCAAATCGTACTGTCCGCCGGTCATCTTCATCAGCCGCACATTGGCCCGGGCCAGGATCCGGTCAAAATAGGTGGTCTGGATGTAGGTCTCCAGCATGATTTTTGCCTTGCCGGAAATCCTGCCGTTGGCGGTGTCGGAAAGGGCGCACAGCCACTTCTGCTTTTCCTCCAGAGCGTCATATTCCTGGGCCTTGCTCCGGATGCGCTTCCTGCAGGTCTCGTTGGCGGTGAGCCGGGTGTGGACAGTTTTTTGCGAGTTCTGGATCTCCTCCTTCCGGGCAGTCAGGGCATTCCTTTGCCGGGTCAGAGTATCCACATCCAGCTCCTCTTCGGCCAGCAGCTGTTGGCGCAGCTGCTGGGCGGAGCCCTGGAGGCCGCTCAGCGTGTCCTTGCAGGAAGAATAATTCTTTTCCGCACGGTCCAAAGCGTGCTTGAAATCCGCTTGCTCCTTCTCCAGAGCCTGTTTCCGGGCGGTTGCGGCGGATTTGTCTGCGAAGGGGAGCCTGTTCTTCAGCGTGTCCACCTGCTCTGTGGTGGACTGGATGGTGGCCTGCAAGGATGCCAGGGATTCCCGGAGGGTACTGATGTGCCTGTCCTCGTCGGACTGGGCCTTCTCCTTCCGGGGGATGAGATCATCCAACTTTTCTTTTTCCTTCTGGGCCTTGACGATTGTTTTTATTTCCGTGTCCAAAGCGGCGATGGACTCCGTCTGCTCGGCAATGCGGGCCCGGGCCGCGGCTTCCGCTTCTCCAATCTCCTGCGCACCCAGAAGAGAATCAATCCGTGCGGCGAGGGTTTCCTTCAGAGTGGAAACCTTCCCCTTTTCCGCAGCGGCGGCGGTGCTGGCGGCTTCCGTTTCTCTGGCGGCCTTTTCATAGGCCTTCTTTGCCTTCTGTACATCCGCCTCCGTGGGGGCGAATTCTGCCATGACAGCGGGGGTGGGATGATGGATGGAGCCGCACACCGGGCAGGGCTTCCCATCCTCCAGCTTTCCGGCGATGACGCCCGCCTGCTCATCCAGAAAGGCCTTGTTCCGGGCTTCGTATTCCCGCAGCAGCCGGGAGGATTCTTCCGCCGCGGCGGTGTAGCGGGCCTGGGCATCTTCCCATTTTTTCTGCTGGTCGCAGAGATCTCCGATGCCATTGACCAGGGCCTGGAGATTTTGTAAGGCGTCCTGCCGCTCCTTCTGTTGTCGGAGCAGCTTCTCCTTTTCGGCATCGCAATTTTCCAGAGACTTCCGCTCTGCCTTCAGGCCTTCCAGTTCCATGGCCAGGGAATCCCGCTGCTTTTGGGCTGCTTCCAGATCGGCTTCCGCTTTCTGTTTCTGCTTCTGAGCACCCGTCAGGCTCTTTTGCAGCTTTGCCAGCCGGTCAAATTCGGGAAGGGTCAGCTCAATTTCAGTGACCTCCTGCCTGAGGGCCTCCTGCTGGGGCAGCTTTGTCTGCTGGGCTTCCAGCTCCTCCTGACGCTGATGCAGAAGGGACTCGGTCTGCTGGATTTTGTCCTCTGTCCGCGCCAGATCGGTCTTGGCGGTCTGGTAGGCCTCCGCCCTGGTCAGCTGGGAGACGACCGTTTGCATGGCTTTGTCCGCGTCCGCAAACTGGGTATCCAGCCCTTCCTGGGTCTGCCGGTCCTCCTCCAGCAGAGCCTCCAGCAGGGAGAGGACCTCCGCTGTGGGAAGTTGCCCATCCCTGGCCTTCTGGCCCTGGTCAGAAAGGGGAGAGCTTTCCCCCCAAAGAATCCCCTCCTGATACTGGAGAATGCTGTTTCTGGCATCCTCCCATTGCCCTTTTACGGCATTGGCCTGCTGGCTCAGCTGATTCTGAAGCTCCACATACAAGTTCGTGTGGAAAATATTGCGGAAGATCTTCTGCCGCTCCTGGGTATCGGCCAGCAGCAGTTTCAGAAAGTCACCCTGGGCGATCATGGCTACCTGGGAGAACTGCTCCCGACCCAGCCCCAAAATATCCTGCACGGCAGCGTTGACCTCTTTCAACCTGTCCACACAATGGCCGTCGGGGTAAACCAGTTTGGCATTGGCAACCTGCTCGGTCATGCCCTGTCTCTTGCTCTTAGGCCGCTGGTATTTGGGATTCCGGGTAATGGTGTAATCCTTTCCGGCATAGCGGAAGGTCAGCTCCACCTCCGTGGGGGTCATGGGATCGGCGTATTGGGAGCGGAGCATTCCCGGCTCCCGGTTGCCGCCGCTGGCCTCGCCGAAGAGGGCAAAGCTGATGGCATCGAAAATGGTGGTCTTGCCCGCACCAGTGTCACCGGTAATCAGATACAGTCCGCCGGTGCCCAGGGTCTCAAAGTCCAGCTCCATCCGGCCGGCATAGGGACCGAAGGCGGACATGGTCAATTTCAGTGGTCTCATTTTCTGTCCTCCCAGATGGTCTCAATCAAATCTTGTATGTATTTTTGCTGAATATCAGACATGGGCTGATTGTTCTGCTGCTCATAAAACTCGCTGAACAATTCCAGTTTGGATTTCTTCTGCACGTCTACGGCACCGTCGATGACGGCATTGCTGCGGGTGCGGGTATTGTCGTAGCTCAGCTTCATCAGATTGGGGTAGCGCACCCGCAACCGGGCCACCGCTTCCGGCACATCCTCCTCGTCGGTCAGGATAATGTGGAGATAGTCTTCTCTGTTGGTATTTTCACAGAAGGACCTTGCGGCCACTTCGTCGTAGGAGCCCCGAATCTCCCGCAGGTCACGCAAAGGGGTCAGGGGAATGGTGCGGAGCTGGAAGCTGCCCTTTTCTCCCAGCTCCACCACCGTCACGCTCTTTTTGTGCCCCGCCTCGGAGAAGGAGTACTTCAGCGGTGTACCGCAGTAGCGGACACGCTCGGAACCGACATTCTGGGGCCCGTGGATATGGCCCAGGGCCACATAGTCAAAGCATTCAAAGACGGCGGAGTCCACGTTGTCGGTGCCACCTACGCTGATCTCCTCGGAATCGCAGGTTGCGGAGCCTGTGACAAACTGGTGAGTCAGCAGTACATTGCGCTGGGCAGGATCCACATGCATCTGCTCCACGGCAATGCGGATGGCATCGGTGTAGCTTTCGATGGCCTCCTCGGGGAAAAACCGTTTCACATGACCGGGCTTCACGAAAGGAAGCAGCCAGAAATGCATGTCTCCATATGCGTCGGAGAGGGAGATGGGGGAGACGTTCCCGTCATACACCGGGGACAGGTGAATGCCGGTACCCTCCATCAACCGGCCGCCGAAGGCCAGACGCTCGGCGGAGTCGTGGTTGCCGCTGATGATAAAAACCTCCCGCTTCCGCTGGGAAAGCTGCCAGAGAAAATCGTCAAATACCGTCACCGCCTCGGCGGATGGGACGCTTTTGTCGTAAACATCGCCGGAAATCAGCACCGCCTCCGGCATTTCGGCATCGATGATCTCCAGAATCCGCTCCAGAATGTATTTCTGGTCCTCCAGCATGGAGACCTCATTGACCCGCTTGCCGATGTGCAGGTCAGATAAATGCATCAGCTTCATGAAATTCCTCCTGG
>CAZQSP010000102.1:0-3840 GCA_964596085.1 uncultured Oscillospiraceae bacterium | reverse complement strand
CTCGGCAGCCTCGTGGTGACGGTGGAGGCCACATTGGATTATGCTTCACAGCCGTACGTGCTACTCGAATCAATGGAGAGCGGAAAGACATTTAATGTGAGATTCGGGCGCGACCTATCAGGATATATTCAATATTCATTTAACGGAACCGACTGGACAATATTTGCAGATACCGGACAGACCGAATCAACAGTTGCTCAGCGGGTAGGCAAGTTCTATCTTAGAGGAAGCAATTTGGACAAAATTACGGATAGTGACCAATATGGTCCTAATATGATTGCTGTTTTCGGAGATGCACCGGTCAAGGTCTCGGGTAATATTATGAGCCTGTTGGACTATAATAATTTGCCGTCCGCCGGTGCAGAGGTCACGATTGGAGAATTAGCGTTTTGCAATCTGTTTGCCGGATGTAGCGAGCTTAATACTATGCGTTATAGTACTGCACTTGTAGATGCCTCCGACTTGATTATGCCTGCGGCTGAGATAGGAGAGGGTGCGTATTACGGGATGTTTAGGAATTGCAGCAATTTGAAATATCCGCCGGCATTGCCTGTAAAAAAAGCAGGCAGCTTCTCGTGTCAAGAGATGTTCAGGAAATGCAGTAGCTTGTGCTCAATTCCGTTATTGTATATCACGGACTTTAATAACACTCAATCCGCTGTTTCGTATATGTTTTATGATACCGGATTGGCACTCTCTGATACCAAAGGAGGTGCACATACGAACAAGTACAGAATACCGGCAGAGGGCACTGCCACTTCTGATGGTGCATCCTACATTACAAACAATATGTTTAATACCGGAGTGACTGCACCGGCACTCAATACGGATTATTACACCAATCTTATGTTGGTTCCGGCACAATAAGGATATGTATAGCGCATCGCGGGGCAGGGCTTGCCTTGCCGGCGGCGGTGGGCTTTCATATAAAGGCTTTATATAAGTAATATGTAAACATGAAAGGAGTAAAAAGCCATGAAAAAGAAAATCTTAGCTATTACATTAGCACTCTGCCTGGTGTTCGCAATGACATCAGTTGCATTTGCAGCAAACACTGTGATAGAATCCAGCAACAATGGATCAGCACCGGTTAAGCTTGTAATTGAGGAAAGTGCATCAGAGTCTCCGGTAGGTGGTGGAGATGAACCTATAATCGTTTCGCCGGATGCGCTTAGCTTCGAGATAAGTGAAAAAGTACTTATCACAGCAGATGATCAGGGTGTCAGCGTTAATGACTTTCAGGTAATCAACCAGTCAACGTCCGCTGCAGTTGTCATTGACGAGCTTTCACTTGCGGATGCAGGAACTGCAGGCTGGACTAAAGCAGCATACGATACGGAGACATTTAAAGGCTACGCAGTAGGTGCAAAGAAGTATGCATTGCAGGCAAATTTTGATGGAGATAATAACTATCATGATTTGTACACTGATTGGACTAATGTTGGAAAAGAGCTTAGCGCCGACGGTGGTAAAGCTACAGTAAAATTCCAGGCTCTGTTAACGCAGGTAACTGCAGCAGTCTCTGAGGTTGAGATTGGTAGTCTGACAGTGACACTCGCCTAGTTCATTGCAAAAATTCAGCGGCGATATGCCGCAGTCTCGGAGGGGAAGTCTTTCCCCTCCTATCTGACAATAAGAGAAAGACGAAAAGATATGAAAAGATTATTTTTGATCGCACTTTCTGTGTGTATAGGATTGACGATGTGTGCATCTGCATTTGCGACAGAGGGTATGACATCAAGTACCGCCCCTAGTAACAGCATTCCCGTTACGGCAAGCCTGACGGCGACGACTGTAAACTTCACAATATCCGACAGCGTAACAGCCCGCACGAATACCGCTACGACGGAGGACATATTTGATTTGACCTACTCTGATTTTGAGGTAACAAACAATATGAAGCTTGGAGTTCTTGAGGTGCATAGTCTCAAAGCAGAGGGGCAAAACGGCTGGGAGGTGGTAGCTGACAATGCTGTTACCTGGACAAATATGCTCAGGGATCAGAAGAAGCTTTCTATGCTTGCCACGAACGCTGACTCGGATAACGCGGCTCTTGCGACAGACGGAATCAACCTCGCAGGTGATGGAATTACGGATACCTATAAGGTTGAGGTTTCAAACAACGGAGGAAAGACCACATACAAGCTCACGGGGCACACCGGACCTGTTTCTGCGCCTATAGCTGAGACAACGGTCGCAAATGTGATTGTAACGGTAGCAATCAAATAGCACTTACAGAAAGGAATGTTTGATATGAATAAAGACGGAAACAAGAAGCTGAACACGACACTGCTGATCATCATTATTATTTTGTTGCTTGCTGTCGTTGGGCTTTTGGGCTACTTTTTGTTGCAGCCTCAGGACACCGCAATTATAGAAAAGGTTGATGCACCTACGCACGATACGAGTGCGGGCACGGTGCGCATTACGATGGAGCGTTCACTGGTTGTCAAGAACGGAACGATCCAAAATTTGAATTTTACGAATTATAACGAGAACAGGCTTATGTCTGTCAAGCTGTATACAGCGGAAAACAAGGAAATCAAGGAGCTTATCTATGAGAGTCCGAGGATCGAGACGAGCCGGACCATCAAGGGTGACCTGGTAAATACGAAGCTGCTCCAAAAGGGACAGAACGAGGGCTTTGCTGAGATTTTCTATTATGACACCGAGGGGAATCTCATCGGGCAGACAAATATCGCAGACCTTGCGATAGATTATCAGAGCTAATTCTGTGGGGAGGCAGACTCTCCGCATCAATATAAAGGAGCAAAACATATGAGAAGGTATGTGAAGTGGGTCATCGCGATGACTCTTATAGCTGCGCTCAGTGTCGGGACGGTGTATGCAGGTACTCTGCGACCGACTCCGATTCACCTTACAATATCGGCGGATGCCGTCGATTATATAGTTCCTTCGAGACCGAGCGGCGGTGGCGGCGGCGGTTCAAGCACCGTCGAGCCCGAGAAGCCGGCAGAGGACCCTGCGGAGGAGCCTGTGGAAGACCCAAAGGAGAACCCTGCGGAGGACCCTGCGGATTTCAGCGGCTTCAGCAAGACGGAAAGGGAAAACTACGAGAAGCTGTCGTATGAGGCGATGGGTGTTGTACGTGCCGCAAAGTCTGCAAAGCGGACGATCAGCAGTGCAAACTCGAGCCTGCGCGGCAAGCGTGCGGTCGTCGTTTCGTGGTCGGATTCTTATGCTGAGTTTGAGAAGCTCGAGGAGGTCGGCGAGGTAGAATGGACGGGCACCTGTATATACAGGAGCAAGACGGGCAAGTTCAGCAGCAATCCAAAGCCGTATTTTGAGGTCAAGGGTAAGAGCTGGTACAAGAACAACAAGTCACTGAAGCTTTCGAGCACATATTATTACAAGGTGAGGTCCTATGTCATCATAGAGGGCTATCGCTTCTGGTCTGATTATTCGGATGTGACCGGCACAATGGTTCAGGATGCAGCAAGGTACACGAAGGCTGAGAGCAGTGCATACAAGAAGCTTTCTGCTTCTGAGAAGAAGCAGGCGGGTAAGGTAAAGACTGCCACGATCAAGCTGTACAAGCGCTCTGTGAGCAGCGGCGCTTCCATCAGATGGAATGTGTTTGAAGCAAGCCGCGCAAAGAAGTCCGGCATCAAATGGACGGGTGCGGAGCTGTACTATTCCAAGAGCAAGAGCATGAGGAATGCGCAGAGGATAGCAAGCACAAAGGGCAGCTCGTTCAGCGTGAAGAAATCTACGGGCTTGCTGAAGAAAACGGGCTATTACAGGGTAAGACTGTATAAGGAAATTGACGGAGTGAAGTACTATTCGAGGTACAGCGATATCTTGAAGGTGAAGGTATAG
>CAZQSP010000101.1:0-3845 GCA_964596085.1 uncultured Oscillospiraceae bacterium | reverse complement strand
TTGCACCCGACAGCATCAGCTTCAAAAGCGAAAGCCTTGCCTTTTCGCCGCCCGAGAGGCTTCCGACCGAAAGGAAGGCATCATCTCCGTGAAAGAGGAAACGCCCCAAAATCGACCTCATCTCAGTATCCGTATACAGCCTGTAGGACTCCTTTAGCTCCTCAAGCACGGTGTTGCTGTCATTGAGCAACAGCTGCCCCTGATCATAGTAGCCGAACATTACATTGTGCCCTATCTTTAGATAGCCCGCGCTCGGCTCAAGCTCTCCGAGCAGCACCCTGAGCAGTGTCGTCTTGCCGACCCCGTTTGGACCTACTATACATACCCTCTCGCCTCGCTTGATGTCAAGGTCAACATTTTGGAACAGCTCCCTTCGGCTTTCTCCCCAACCGAAGCTTTTTTCGAGCCCCTCTGCCATAATCACATCGCCGCCCGATTGGAAGCTCTGCTTAAAGTGTATCTTCATCCTGCCGATTTCACTCTCCGGCCGCTCTATTCTCTCTATCATATCAAGGCGCTTTTCACGAGATGCCGCACGCTTGGCAAGGTGCTCTGTGCCCCTCTGCTTCATACGCCTTATCATCTCCTCCTGCCTTGCTATCTCTCTCTGCTGATTGTTATATGCCCTCAGCTCGCTTTCTCTCCTGAGCTTTTTCTGTGCCGCATAATCGCTGTATTTGCCCTCATAGCAGTACAGCCTGTGTCTTTCGACCTCAAAAATGCGGTTTACTGTCTGATCCAAAAAATATCTGTCATGCGAAACGATCATCACCGTGCCCCTGTAGGCTGCGATATATTGCTCAAGCCACTTGAGCGTGCCGATATCCAGATGGTTCGTTGGCTCGTCCAAGAGCAGGATGTCCGGTTTTTCGAGCAAAAGTGCCGCAAGTGCCAGTCTGGTTCTCTCTCCTCCCGACAGTGACGATATTTTTTTGTCGTAGAAGCTTTCATCAAATGCCATTGATGTCAAAATCCCCGTGATTTCCGATTGATAGCTATATCCGCCCTTGCGTTCAAAGCGTTGCTGAAGCTCGTCGAGCTGTTCCACCAGATTCGTAGCCTCGGGATTCGCCGCAGCCCTGTCAGCCAGTAAGGCAATTTCATCCTCCATGCTCCTGAGCTCCGCAAACACGGCACGCATCTCCTCTATCACGCTGCGGTCGCTGTTGAAATTATCACGCTGCTTGAGATAACCCACCCTCGTGTTTTGCGATACGAAAAACTCGCCCTCATCGCACGAAAGCTCTCCCGTCAGCATATTCAGAAGCGTAGTCTTTCCGGCTCCGTTTCTGCCTATTATGCCCACCTTGTCTCCCTCGTTCAAATGGAAGCTCGCATTTTCTATGATGACATCCGTTCCGTATGTCTTTGTAAGCTTGTTTGCCGATAATACGATCATAATTTCATACTTGCATAGGCATCCAGATCCAAGCCGTCTGCCCCCTTACTCCTGTATTTGTAATATGCTGCGGCTCCGATCATCGCTGCGTTGTCCGTACACAATTCGGTCGCCGGTCTGTACAGAGTAATCCCGTTTGCCCTGCACGCCTCGCCCAGCATCTGTCTGAGCTTGGAATTTGCGGCCACGCCGCCTGCCAAAACGAGTCTGTCCTCGCCTCTGTGCTTAACGGCGGCAACAGATTTTTCCACGATAACATCCATAACCGCCTGCTGAAAGCTCGCTGCAATGTCCGCCCTGCTAAGCTCTCTTCCTGCCTGCTTTTCCTGATTTATATAATTCAGAACCGCCGTTTTCAGCCCGCTGAAGCTAAAATCAAAGCTGTCCTTTTCCAAATATACACGCTTAAAATGAATCGCCTCGGGATTTCCCTCTTTAGCGATTTTATCTATCTTGGGGCCTCCCGGATAGCCGAGTCCGAGCACTCTTGCCACCTTGTCGTATGCCTCACCGACAGCATCATCCCTGGTACCTCCGAGTATTTCACACTCCGTATAGCTTTTCACATCCACGATTTCCGTATGCCCGCCGCTTGTTATGAGCGCCATAAACGGCGGCTCAAGCTCAGGGTACTCGATGAAATTGGCACTGATATGTCCCATCAGATGATGAACTCCGACGAGCGGAATATTCTTCGCAAAAGCAATGGATTTCGCCGTAGCTACGCCCATCAGAAGTGCTCCTATCAGCCCGGGACCGTTTGTCACGCCTATCAAATCTATATCATCGAGCGTCACATTTGCGTCTTTCAGTGCCTCGTCCAGCACACCGTTTATATTCTCAAGATGGTGCCTGGATGCTATTTCCGGCACTACTCCTCCGTAGTTCTTAAAAATATCTATCTGAGATGAAATCACATTGGAAAGCACGGTTCTGCCGTCTGCCAAAACCGCCGCTGCCGTTTCGTCGCAGCTCGTTTCGAAAGCCAATGTCAAAAATCTTCCGTCCTTCATATTTCTTCCTTCCACATAATTATGGCATCCTCGCCGTTATCCTCATAATATCCCTTGCGCACTCCTGCCTCCTCAAAGCCGAGACTGCGGTACAGAGCCTTCGCCGGCTCATTGCCTGCTCTGACCTCAAGCGTGCAGCTGTTCACAGCATTGCCCGCAAGCACCTCAAGCAGCACCGTGAGCATTGCACTCGCTATATGCCGCCGCCTGTATTCGGGTGCCACGGCAACATTTGTTATATGCCCCTCGTCTAAAATCTTCCATACTCCCACATATCCGCAGATTTTTCCGTCTGCCTCTGCCGTGATATACAAAGCTCTTTTGTTTTCCGTTATATCATGGTGCAGCGACTCATAGCTCCACGGAACAGCAAAACACTGTTTCTCGATTTCGGCTATCTGTGCTGCATCCTCTCCTGTCGCCTGTCTTACAATAAGCTCACCTTGACCTTCCATTATATCTACTCCTGCTTCGGCCCCTTGCATATAGGCAGCTGCCCCGCCTCGAGCTTCTGCTCTGCCTCTGCCCTTCTCATATAGTCCGGCAGCAGCTCTGCCAAGCCTACGCTATGCACCTGTGCATTGGCAGCCGCATATCTTGCGACCGCATATGCCTCCTGATATCTGTAATCCTTGTCCGCAAGCTCATATTCTCCGAAGCCGTCAAGCGCCTCGTGTATCATATCCTCGTATGCATCAACGCCGTCTCCGAAGAAAATTACCTGCTTTCCGTCTGCAAAAACCCTGTCCTTAATCAGCTCAAGCACCTCAGCCATCATATACGGTCCGTCGGCAAGATAGCCGTCTATCATTCCGTATACCTGTCCCCTGCGTGCATTTATAACGGCACAGCAGACCTTTCCGGCTGCCTTTGCCCTTTCTGCTTCCTCCTTGTACAAAAATCCTTGAAGCGTGGGAACGCTCACAGCCGCTTCAAGTCCCATTGCCTGTGAGAGTGCTCGTGCGGTCGATACTCCGATACGGATGCCCGTAAACGAGCCGGGTCCCACGGATACGGCTATGTGCGTGATTTCTTCCTTGGATGTGCCGCTGAGCAGCAAAACAGCCTCGATTGACGGAATGAGCTCTCGAAGATGGCTCATCTGCCCCTTGATTTTTCGCTCTATGATTCGATCCTTATATTCTGCTTTTCCGTTTTCACCGCGCGCCGGTTTATGTCCCGGCTCCTGCGTTGTTTGCAGCAAAGCGACCGAGCCCTCCGCTCCTGTTGTTTCGATAGCTAAAATGTACATTTATATATCCTTTCCCCTTCGCCTTCGCCATACTCAATATATATATATTTGGTATCGTCAGGCAAAATATCCAAAATAAGGTCAGCCCATTCCACGACGCAGACACCGTTTCCGAAGAAATAGTCGTCTATTCCGATATTAAAAAGCTCGTCCGCATCGCTGACTCTGTACACATCAAAAT
>CAZQSP010000100.1:0-3850 GCA_964596085.1 uncultured Oscillospiraceae bacterium | reverse complement strand
GTTTACGGTCAGGGCGTTAAGAACGCTGCTGAAATGGCAGCCGAAGAAATCAACGCAGCAGGCGGCATCAACGGCTATCAGGTTGAGTTCAAATGGCAGGACGACGTACACGATGCAGAAAAGTCAGTTAACGCTTACAACGCATTAAAAGATGACGGAATGCAGATGTTAATGGGTACAGTTACTTCCGGTCCTTGCACAGCAGTTGTAGCACTTTCCGCAGAAGACAATATGTTCCAGCTTACACCGTCCGGTTCCGCAGTTGAATCGATCCAGGGCGACAACGCATTCAGAGTATGCTTCTCCGACCCTAACCAGGGCGTAGGTACTGCTGACTACTTCGCAGAAAACTTTGCAGGTGCAAAGATCGGTGTAGTTTACAACTCATCTGACGTATACTCCAACGGTATCTTCAATACCTTCAAGAAAGAAGCAGCAGCTAAGAACTTAAACGTAGTAGCAACAGAAGCTTTCACTAAGGACTCCGCACAGGACTTCACAGTACAGATCCAGAAGATGAAAGAAGCAGACGCAGACTTAGTATTCTTACCGTTCTACGCACAGGAAGCTTCCCTGTTCTTGACTCAGGCAGATAAGGCAGGCTTAGCTGCACAGTTCTTCGGTTGTGACGGTCTTGACGGCGTAATCCAGCAGTTAGGCGACAACGCAGCTTTGGCAGAAGGCGTAATGCTCCTGACACCGTTCGCAGCAGACTCCGAGGATGAACACTCCAAGGCATTCACAGATGCATACATGGCTAAGTACAACAACGAGGTTCCTACACAGTTCGCAGCAGATGCTTACGATGCAATGTACATCATCAAGATGGCAGCAGAAAAAGCAGGCTTAACTCCTGACATGAGTGTTTCCGATATCTGCGATGCTATGAAGGTTGCTATGACAGAAATCGAGTTCACAGGTGCTACAGGTACAATGACTTGGGAAGCTAGCGGCGAACCTAACAAGAGCCCGATGGCAGTAGTTATCAAGGACGGCGTATACACAGCAATGTAATTGATATAAAACAGAAAACCAATTTCAACAATCTCTATAAATAAAGTATAAAACAAATTGCAAATGGTCGGGGATCGGTTTGACATCGGTCCCCGGTCAAAATTCTATTAAGAGGTAATTTTTATGAATTTTTTATCGTATCTGATCAGTGGTCTCAGCCTGGGAAGCGTGTACGCACTGATTGCACTTGGGTATACAATGGTATACGGAATCGCAAAGATGCTGAACTTCGCACACGGTGATGTTATCATGATCGGCGGGTTTGTCATCTTTACGGCATTTTCCACAATGAATACTTCACCGGTAATTGCGATTATTGCCGCTGTTGTAGTATGTACGATACTCGGAGTATCAATTGAAAAAATCGCATATAAACCACTGAGAAACGCTTCTCCGCTCGCAGTTTTGATCACAGCAATAGGTGTCAGCTACTTCCTGCAGAATGTAGCCCTGCTGATCTTCGGCTCAGCCTCCAAAAACTTCCCTGATGTACTTCAGGTAGGAGATTTAGAGCTTGCAGAGGGTCTGACTGTTTCCGGAGAAACAGTTATCACAATTGCGGCAACTATCGTAATCATGGTAGGTCTGACCGCATTTATCAACCACACCAGAATCGGTGCTGCCATGCAGGCGGTTTCCGAGGACAGGGGAGCGGCACAGCTTATGGGCGTTAACGTAAACAGCACCATCAGCGTGACCTTCGCTATCGGCTCTGCACTCGCAGCGATTGCAAGCCTTTTGCTTTGCTCATCATATCCGCTGATCGGACCTTACACAGGTGCAATGCCGGGCATCAAGGCGTTCGTAGCTGCCGTATTCGGCGGTATCGGCTCAATTCCGGGAGCAATGATAGGCGGAATTTTGCTCGGGGTTATCGAGAACCTGAGCAAGGCATATATTTCAACTCAGCTTTCCGATGCTATAGTATTCGGCGTGCTGATAGTCGTTCTTCTCGTAAAACCGACAGGCATCCTGGGCAAACCGATGCGTGAGAAAGTGTAGGTGGGCGGCATGAAGAAAATGACAACAAGCTTAAACAAGACAACAAAACAGAATATGATTACATATGCCATCGTGGCAGCATGCTTTGTGTTCTGTGTTATATACAGCGGACTTCCGGGGGCATCAAGCCTGATAAAGGGACTGTTCGTACCTATTTGTGCATATGTTATAATGGCTATTTCGCTGAACCTGACGGTAGGTATCCTGGGCGAGCTGAGCCTTGGTCATGCGGGCTTTATGTGTATAGGAGCTTTCGTGGGCAGCACCTTCAGCATGCTGACTCAGGATGTTATCACCTCGGTATGGCTTCGTTTCCCTATAGCTATATTGCTCGGCGGAGCAGCGGCAGCGGTAGCGGGAATACTGATAGGAATACCTGTACTCAGACTCAGAGGTGACTATCTTGCAATCGTAACACTTGCATTCGGTGAAATAATCAAGAACCTTGTGAACAATATCTACCTCATCAAAGACGTAAACGGTCTGCATTTCGCACTCGGCGTAGATGCGTTCAACAAGATGGAAGTCGATGACATGACATCGGAAAACATCATCAACGGAGCTATGGGTATAGCCGGTGCTCCTCGTGATTCAAACTATATAGTCGGCTTTGTGCTCATTGCGATAACTCTGGTTATCATACTCAATCTGGTACATTCCAGAACCGGCAGAGCTATCATGGCTATCCGTGACAACAGAATAGCGGCGGAATCCGTAGGCGTAAATATCACCAAGTATAAGCTGATAGCTTTCTCGGTTTCTGCAGCCTTCGCAGGAGTGGCGGGCGTGCTTTACGGACACAATTTGGCAAGCCTTGTAGCGGTTAAGTTCGACTACAACCTTTCGATTTTGGTACTGGTATTCGTGGTACTCGGCGGAATCGGAAGCATGAGAGGCTCCATCATCGCAGCGATAATCCTGACGGCACTGCCTGAGCTGCTCAGAGGCTCCTTCAGCGATTACAGAATGCTTATCTATGCGGTACTGCTTATCGTTATGATGATTGCAAACAACAACGAAAACATGAAGATGCATATAGACAGATTCAAATCACATCTGCACATCGGCGGCAAGGGCAAAAAAGCAGCCGCAGCGCAGCAGGAACAGGAGGTGAGTGCATGACAGCTATGCTCGAAACGAAAAATTTAGGAATATCCTTCGGCGGTCTTAAAGCTGTTGACGAGCTCACTATGACCATCGAAAAAGGCCAGCTTTACGGACTTATCGGCCCTAACGGCGCAGGCAAAACAACGGCATTCAACCTTTTGACGGGTGTATACAAGCCGACAGAGGGCAACTTTTTCCTCGACGGCGAAAGGCTCACAGGTCACAGCACTATTGAAATAAACAAAAAAGGAATAGCAAGAACCTTCCAAAACATCAGACTGTTCAAGCAGCTTTCGGTACTTGACAATGTTAAGCTCGGACTGCATAATGATTATGGATACTCTACGCTGAGCGGTATTTTCCGCCTGCCGTCGTATCATCGTACGGAAAAGCAGATGAACGAGAGAGCAGAGGAGCTTTTGGAGGTTTTCGGACTTGCTGACGAAAAGGATTATCTTTCATCTAACCTGCCATACGGTAAGCAGAGAAAGCTCGAAATCGCAAGAGCACTGGCGACCTCGCCTAAGCTGCTCCTGCTCGATGAGCCTGCTGCGGGCATGAACCCTAACGAAACGCAGGAATTGATGGATACCATCGAGTTTGTAAGAGAAAAGTTTGACATGACGGTGCTTTTGATAGAGCACGATATGAGATTGGTAGCCGGTATATGCGAGGAACTGACGGTTCTGAACTTCGGTACTGTTTTGGCACAGGGCAAGACAAGCGA
>CAZQSP010000099.1:0-3870 GCA_964596085.1 uncultured Oscillospiraceae bacterium | reverse complement strand
GTATACAGATTATGCTACTGTTGAAGAAGAAGTTTCTCATTATAAAAAACAATTTAAGGATAAGGTTGTATTATGTAATTGCGATGACCCATACGAATCGGCTTTCTCAAAATATTTTCTAAAGAATTTTAATGTTTTAGGATTAAAAAAAATAATTTGCACTTCCTACAAAGGTTCTCGCATTTTAGAAAAATCTGAGCTATGTAAGATAGATAATCAGTCTGCATATGTTTTGATTGTGGAAACCAAATTCAGTAACGAGGAATCTGTCATTAGTGATTGTGAAATAAATATGCTATTAAATAAAGATGGTGTTGTTTCAAAATTAAACGGTGATGGAGATTTTCGCAGCGAAGAATGTATTGAGTATTTAAAAGAAGCTGACATTGTAGTTACAAATCCACCATTTTCTAAATTTATAGAATTGTTTTCCTTACTAAATAAATACGAAAAAAAATATCTTTTAATAGGAAATCAAAATGCAATAACATATAAAGAAATTTTCCCTTATATTAAAAACGGAAAAGCTTGGATTGGATATCGTTTTGGTGATATGGCATTTAAAGTTCCGCAGGACACTCCACCAAGAAAAACACGATTTTGGATAGATGAAAGTGGCCAAAAATGGAGAAGTTTAGGAAATGCAATGTGGCTTACAAATTTAGATAATAGCAGAAAGCATCAAAAACTCGTCCTGAATTCGACATACGAACCATCAAAATACCCTAAATATGATAATTTCGATGCTATAAATGTATCTAAAGTTATCGATATTCCAAAAGACTATGCCGGAATAATGGGAGTGCCATTAACTTATCTTAAATATCATAACGAAGAACAATTTGAAATCATTGGTGAAGCCAATCACGGCTCTGATAATGAATATGACTTATTTAAACCGATGATAAATGGTAAAGAAATATTTAAGCGAATACTGATAAAAAGCAAGGAGATGAATTAAGTGGAGTTTAGAATTTTGGATTTATTCTGCGGTGCCGGCGGAATGTCATATGGAATGCATAAAAACCCTAATTTTAAAACTGTTGTAGCATTAGATATTGAAGAACGACTATGTAAAACATTAAAAATGAATATGCCTGATGTGAATGTAGTTGTTGGGGATATAAAGGATGTATCCGTAAAAGAAAAAATTGTATCGCTATCAAAAGAATATAAAGTTAATATGATTATAGGCGGTCCACCTTGTCAGGGATATTCGCTTAAAGGAAAAAAATTAGGAATAGATGACCCTCGAAACTTTTTGTTTAGAGAATATTTAAGTTTGGTAGAACAACTCAAACCAGAAGTTTTTGTAATAGAAAATGTAAAAAGTTTGCTATCAACATCAAAAGGGTGGTTTAGAGAAGAAATAATTTCTGCGATTAAAACTTTGGGATACAATGTAAATGTCGGTGTGTTGACGGCAAGTGATTTTGGTGTTCCTCAAAACAGAGAAAGAACAATATTTATAGCTTGTAAGACTAAAAATATTTCAATACCCACTCCAACTGTAAAACACCCTGTAACAGTAAGAGAAGCTATTGAGGATTTGGCATACTTGGAATCAAACGAAGGTGCATTTGAACAAGATTACACCACTTCTCCTACATCCGAATATCAAAAAGCAATGAGAATGGGAAGTAAAAAACTTTATAATCACAAGGCATCTAATCACGCCAAAATTGCAATAGAAAAACTAAAAATGATACCGCCTGAAAAAGGTAAGGAATGCTTACCGCAAGATTTATTAGGGAAACAAAAGTTTAATTCTACTTGGTGCAGATTAAAATGGGACGAGCCATCACCCACTATTGATACAAGATTTGACGCAGCATCTAATGGAACAAATAATCATCCGTTTTTGAATAGAGCTATAACACCAAGAGAAGCTGCTCGATTGCAATCGTTTGATGATAACTATGTTTTTTATGGGACAAAGGTAGCAGTACGAACACAAATTGGAAATGCAGTTCCACCGTTAATGGCTAAAGCTATTGCAGATAAAATACACGAAGAAATGATGAAATAAAGGAGATAACAATCAATGAATACACAAATGGCATACTTAATAGGTATGATACTTGGAAATGGCGAAATACAACGAAAAAATGACACAACAACCATTACCATAGAACTGCCACACAAAAATTTGATAGATGATGAAGGACGAGAAGTTGCAATTTATGTAAAAAGCAGTTTAACAGATATTAGAAACATAATTGAACCACTTGTAGGTCAAACCTTGCCAATATCCGAAACGAAGAGAGCAACACAAATCTCTTTCACAAAGTCTAATGAAGACTATACAATGCGTGAGATAATGAGATTTATCGGTAGCGGTGTACATCATTCAACAATGACTATGAATAGCGAATTGTTTAAAATGACCACAGACGAAAAGAAAGAACTTCTGAGAGGTATGGGAGATGTAACTGGATATATTCGCAAAAGCAATATAGCTTATGGAAATGAAGGTTGGCATAGAGTGTACATAGAAATACCGGGAAATTGGCAATTAGTAATAGATATTGCAAATATGTTAAAGGATTTAGATATTCCTGTACAAACTATTGATTTCGGTCATCCAAACTTTAGAGATTCCAGTTTAAAAATGTATAATAAAGGTAAAAAATATTATTGGAAGAAAGAGCATCAAGTTAAAATATGGGCAAATGAATTTATGCCTATTGGTTTCAATATCGTTCATAAACAAAGAGCCTTAGAGCGATATGCCGATGAATTGTTAGACTATCTCGACGAGAAGAAAACACACGAATTTTATTGGGAAAAGAAAATCAGAAGAAAGTCTAAACAATTTCATCCTATGGTTAACGATGAGAGTTTGCCGGAAGCTATTCGTGGTAAACAATACGAATCTTGGACTGATTTAGCAAAGGATTTGGGTTATGGTGAATAATGTAAAAAAAGAATTTGAACTTTATGATAAAATGTGTCTTTGGCTCAAAAATTATTTAGAGGATAAATATAAGGCTAAAAAATGTCAAATAATTGTTGTTGATACTCCAAATGTTTATTTAGACTCTGTTTTAGAACAATATGGCATTATAAAATATTATCCACAAGTTGTTGGCTTGAAAATTGAAATTGATGTGCTTGGAATGGTTATATGGGATAATAAAGCAGAAATTTACTTTATCGAAGCGAAAAAAACACAATTAACATTGCAAAATTTAGGACAACTATTAGTGTATTGCAAACTATGCAATCCTGAAGAAGCGTATTTGATGTCATCTGCCGGATTAGGTAGTCTGCAAAAAGTCCTTACCGCCTTAAAACGAGAAGATTTATTAGATTATGGCTCAGGCAAAAGAGTGAAAAAGATAAAAGTGGCAAAATGGGATGTTGCACGAAATACTGTTGATAATCATTCTATTGTACCAAAGCTTTAACTTATTATACATACGACTGAAAGAAGGTTATGAACAAACTCAATATTAAATACCATATAGTATATCAATAGGTAAGGTTTCAGGAGATATTGTTTCACTTTCTGAAAAAAGCAGCAGATGATTAGAAATAAAAAATCGTGTATATAATAAAAAATAGTACGAACGGCTCAATGATATAAGACACCGATTGGGTGTGTGAAAATTAGCTTTTTACAGTATTTGAGGTTAAGCATAAATTTTACGCTTAACCTCTTTATTATTCTGTACTATTTTCAATATCAACTGAAACGGGGATATTTTCAGCATCTAAAAGCTGAGATATAACACGCATATGAAGTCTATCTATTTTCAAGCGGAGCTTTGGATTTTTAGCTTTGCCATTATATTCGATGACCATAGCTTCGGCAAAACCTAAAGCTCCGATATTACGCTCTTTTGCGGTACGGGCAAGATATTTTAA
>CAZQSP010000098.1:0-3916 GCA_964596085.1 uncultured Oscillospiraceae bacterium | reverse complement strand
ACAAAACAGACATATTGAAGAGAAAAGCCTCATATATTTTACCACTAAAGGTGAAGAAATGAGGCTTTTTTATGTGGAAAAGAGTTGTATCAAGTCTGGTCGGAGTAAGCCTGATACTATGCGGATTCGTAGGTATTTCACAGCTTGGAGACAAATTACCGAAGCACGAGCCTATTGAGGTCGAAACTGTAAATGATGTACCCGTCCGTGATCAGGGCGGCAAGGCAGGCTTTAGCGTTGCGGCAAAGGCGGCGGTTCTTATTGATGCTGAAAGCGGTGAGGTTCTGTTTCAGCAGGATGCACATAAGGAGCTGCCGCTTGCCTCGGTAACCAAGGTCATGACTATGCTGCTTGTCATGGAGGCGGTGGAAAGCGGAAGGATTACATTGGATGAGCAGGTGACGATTTCAGAAAGGGCGGCATCAATGGGCGGAAGTCAGATGTATATGGAGCCCGGAGAGACGCACAGCGTGGCAGAGCTGATGGAGGGTGTGGCAATGGCAAGTGCAAATGACGGCTGTGTGGCACTTTCGGAGTTTGTGGCAGGCAGCGAGGAAATTTTCGTTGAGCGAATGAATGCAAGGGCAGATGAGCTGGGAATGAGAGACACCCATTTTGTGAATACAAACGGACTTCCTGTGGCAGATCACTATTCAAGTGCATATGATATAGCAGTCATGTCAAAAAAATTATATAGCTTTGAGGAAGCTCATAAGTGGTTTACGACATGGCAAAGCAGTATAAGTGTTGGACTTCCGGGCAAGGAAAAGGAGTTCGGGCTGACCAATACAAATAAGCTGATTAAATCGTATCAGGGCTGCAACGGAATCAAAACAGGCTATACTGCGGATGCAGGCTACTGCTTGAGTGCTTCTGCAACCAGAGGTGATACTCATTTGATTGCAGTGGCACTCGGCTGCGAAACGTCTAAGCTCAGAAATGCAGAGGTGGCAAAGCTATTCGATTACGGTTTTGCAAATTACGAAGCAGCAGTCGTGGCAGAAAAAGGAGATGTTCTGGGTGAAATGAGCGTTTCGGGCGGAAGCCCCGAAGCTGTGCGATTGATTACAAACGAAAAAATAACGGTACTGGTGCCAAAGGGTCAAAAGGATAGTGTGACGAGCAGCCTTGAGTTGGACGAAAACGTACCCTTGCCGCTTAAAGCAGGTGAAAGGGTCGGCAGAGCAATCGTCTGTAAAAACGGTAAAGAGGTGGCAAGCTATCCGCTTTTGGCAGAATGCGATGTGGCAAAGGCAAGCTTCAAGGAGCTTTTGCTCAGAAAAATAACAGGCTGATAAGAGCTGATAAGATCAAATGTCAGTGATACGTGCGAAAGAGGAGGAAATGCAGATGGAACAGGAATATATTCTGTCTTTTTCATCTTTTTACAAGGCGGCTTATGCGCAGGATATGCTTGAGGAAAGCGGTATTCGTTCAACGATGAAAAAGCTGCCTACGGAGCTGATACGCTCGTGCGGCACGGGTCTATATCTGAGAAGTGACAGCATAGAAGCCGTTGCCGGGGTATTGGAGCGAAAGCAAATAGTGCCGCTTGGAATTTTTAAGGTAAAAAGGGAAGGGAATAAAAAAAGCTTTATTAGGGTCAAATAAGCCCAAACGATAGGCAGCTCAAAATGAGCTGCCTGTTTTTGAAAGCAGGGATATGTGTGAAAGGAAGGTTAGAATTTGGAGATGAGCAAGGGTCAAGAAAAAATTAAAATTGCGATTTTGGGATATGGGAATCTGGGAAAGGGAGCAGAGCTTGCGGTATTGTCAGCTAAGGATATGCAGCTTACAAATATATTTACTCGCAGGGCTCCCGAAGAGGTTAAGGCTGTGAGAAAGGAGACGAGAGTGCTCAGTGCGGAGCTGCTCGATAAACCCGGCAGCGGCTTTGAAGTGCCTGATGTGTTGCTCGTATGCGCAGGCTCGGCGACAGATTTACCGATACTGAGTCCCAAGTATGCAGAAAAATATAATATTGTGGATAGCTTCGACAACCATGCGGAGATGCAGGCGCATTTTGACAGAGTTAACAGAAGCGCACTGAATGGCAGAAGGCTTGCACTGATTGCGGCAGGATGGGATCCCGGCCTTTTTTCCATGCTGCGTGCCATGTACGAGGCGATGCTTCCGAACGGACGAAGCTTGACATTTTGGGGTGAGGGCATAAGTCAGGGACATTCTGATGCAATAAGGCGGCTTGAGGGAGTTGTGGATGCGCGGCAGTATACCGTGCCAAAGCGTGAGCTGCTGGAGGAGATTCGCCGCTCAGCATTTGCAAGAGAAAATGATGGCAGCCTCCGAACGGATGAGGGGACTGTGTTGATGGCAGAGGAGCTTGAGCGCAGCGAGAGCAGGCACGAGCGTAAATGCTTTGTGTCGGTTGAGGAGGATGCCGATCGTGAAAGAATACGCAACGAGATCATACATATGCCAAGCTACTTTGAGGGATACCGGACAGAAGTGAATTTTGTGACACAGCAAGAGCTTTACACAAATCACGGAAGGCTGCCGCACGGAGGTACGGTAATACGAACAGGCAGCAGTGCGTGTGAGCTGTCTGACGCAAGCTGTGCAGGGGGAAAGAACAAGGTGCTGATGGATTTTTCGCTGAAGCTTGATTCAAATCCCGAATTTACAGCAGGAATAATGACAGCATATGCAAGAGCGGTCTACCGCATGGCACGGAGCGGAGCCGTCGGTTGCCGAAGTGTTTTTCAGATTCCCCTGCAAGAGCTGTTCTGTGGAGCGCACGACGATATGATAAAGTGGTTTTTATAAAAAGAGGCGGTTTACCACGCATTATACTCATTATCCTGCATAAAGCGGAGCAGCAGCTTCTGCGAAAGCTCATTGATCGCAAGAGGGTTCGTAAGCTGTGCCCTCAGTCCGGAAATCGGCAATTCTATCGAGAATGTACCGTCTGCCGCAAAGCTGCTGTTATACGGTCTTTGCGGTGTGCTGTAGCCAAAAAACGAGATCACGTCCTCGCCGGTGTAGCGACCGCTGACTATCATACCTGATGCGGAGAGCTTCACATTCTGAATGTGCAGATTCGGCCAGCCGCAGATACCCCTGACAGGGAAACCGAGCTTGTTCATGCCGCCGTGAATGTCGGTCTGCAAAATCACAGGGAAGATTTTGTAGAGCTGAACCAGGTCATCATGGTTATGCAGCAGAATTTTTTCTCTGAGAGCAGCCCTTGCATTTTCGTTTTGTGATCCTTCAAATTCACGGTATAGGACAACACTCTCACCGCCCGAGATTTCGTCATCACGCCAAGTGTCTATTCCCATATAGCGTTCGACGGTTTTTTGCTTCAGGTTGCCAAGTGTGTCCCTGAGAGCACTGTGATGCCGCAGGAACAGGAGAAGATCAATGTTGAACGGGTCTATGCGAAAATCCGAAAATCCGAGCTGCAAGGCTCTTTCGTGTACATAGGGAAGGTCGAAACGCTTGCCGTTAAAGGTGAGTATGCAGTCAAAGCCGTTAAGCTCCTTGCCAAGCTCAAGGAGCAGACGGCGTTCCTCGTCAGACTTAGAGCTTTCCGCAAAAAATTGTCTCACCACACATTCTCCGTCAGGCTCGACGGACATAATTCCTGCGAGAATCATCGGGTTCCGTTTGGGATAAAGCCCAAGGGTTTCTATATCAAATACACCGAGCCGCATATCACCGATATAGCGGTCCAAAAGCCTTGAGCTAAAGTATTCTGTTCTGTGCTCGTATTCATATATCTCCATATCAAAGTCCTTTCGCTGAGAAATCTTTCTTTAATTTTACCACAAATATGTCAAATATGAACAAATAATGTACGGAAAAACAAAATAGACTGCAGGGGAGCAGTCTACTTTGTTCAAAAGGGGTATTTTGGATTTGAGATTATGAGGTTATCAGGGGGGATAACCACATA
>CAZQSP010000097.1:0-3917 GCA_964596085.1 uncultured Oscillospiraceae bacterium | reverse complement strand
TGACGACGGAGGCGGCGGTAGCCAAGCTGTACTATCTTTTCAGCTGCGGCTATCCAAAGGATATGATCAAGAGCATGATGACTCAAAATCTGCGCGGTGAAATCAGCGTTTAGATTTTGAAGGGCTTAATTTATACTAACAGATAGGAGAATAGAGAATATGGATATCAAAAACAAAATCGTAATAAGTCAGGTGATGATGCCTTACCACGCAAATCCGGCAGGAAACGTGCACGGCGGCGAGATAATGAAGCTGATGGACAATGCAGCATATGCCATCGCCCTCAAATACAGCAAGGGTAATTGCGTGACAGCAAGAGTTGATGAGCTTGAATTTCATTTGCCGATCTTTGTCGGCGCACTCGTTACCTGCACCGCTTCGATCGTATATGTGGGAAGAACCTCTATGGAGGTTCTCGTCACGGTTGATGCCGAGGAGCTGGACGGCAACGGCGGTCCGGAGCGGGCTTTATCTGCGTATTTTACTATGGTGCGTATGGGCAAGAACGGACGCCCTCAGGAAATCGGTCAGGCATATGTGCCTGAAAGCGAGGATGAAAAACGTCTGTACGAAACAGCCCTGGCGAAGAAACAAAATCTAAAGAACAAAAAATAGGCCGAAATGTAAAAATCCGACCTCTGCCTGAGCAGGTCGGATTTTTTTACGCCATGTGACAGCTTATATGATGTTGTAGCTGCAAGCCTCAAACAGCGTATCAAAGCGGCAAATGCCCTTGTATTTGCAGTATGCGCAGGCGGAGGTATCCTTGGTTTTCATCGGATGTATGTCGATGCTGCCGTCCGCAAGGGCTTCGCATAGCTCTCCTACCTTCTCGCTGACCTTTTCTCGCAGACTGTCGAACTCGCTGTCCGTGAGCAGCTTGCCCTTGCCTGTGCCGGAAACCTCTCCCTCCTTGTTTATCCTGATAGGCACCACGTCCGAGATGCCCTCAAAGTCTCCCGCAACACTGCGTATTACCTCCGGGGCGTCTGATATAACTCCGTCCAGCTTGAAGCTTTTCTTGATTTTGTCTCGGATGTCGTCCGGTATACCGGAGCTCCCCGAGGCATCTATAAGTGCTTCGTTTATCTTGAAGTAAAACACTCCCGCAGGCTTTTTCTCCTGCTCCAGGGCTGCCTCCAGATAAAGCATTAGCTGCAATCTGTAGCCTGCCTCGGCTTCGTCGATACTAAAGCTTTCGTTTCCTGTTTTGTAGTCGATTATCTTTACTCTGTCAGACGGCAGGTAGTCTACCCTGTCGATTTTACCCTCGATGTATACTCTCCTGCCGCCCTCGAGTGGCACGACGATAGGTGAAATTCGTTTGCCTCGCCCAAATGGCACTTCAAAAGCACAGCTTATAATTTCTCCCTTGCGAACCTGCTCAATAACTGCCATACACACCTTTTCACAGATATCGCTTATTCGTCTTGTTCGGTATTTTTCTTCGTTTCCTGCCTCAAAAATGCCTTCGCGGTAGCTTGCCGCCTGTCCTGCGATTACCTCCTCGACGAGTGCTCTGCATTCCTCTCTTGTCACCGTCATCCACGGTGAGGCAGGGTCTGTGACCGCAATTCCATCCCGTGTCAGTCGCTGTGTCAAGCGCCGCAGACATTCGTGGTATATATCTCCGATTTCCCGAGGGGCAAGCTCAAAAATTCGGCGTTCCTCCGGCTTCAGCCCGTAGAGGATGAAGTGGGAGAACGGACATCTTGCGAAGCGTTCCAGACGTGACGGGCTGAGCGAAAGGGCGGCGGGTGGGGCTGCGGTGTAGAGTGCCTCTGCTGCCTGCCTGCCGAGCTGCTCCTGTCTGTTGGTAAAGCCGATGCCTTGCCGTATCGGTTCGAGTGCCTCAGGGTCGTTTTGCTTGTACCACGACAAGGCTTCGGCCCAGTGCGCCCGCAAAGGCTGTCCCTCGCAAGCCGTCTGCAGGGCCTCCGTAAGGTGCCGCAGCCCTGCAGTGCCCGCGCCGACCAGCTCGCTGTCGTCCTCGCTGTTCAGAACGTCGCGGGCAATCGGCGTTTTCGCAAAGAGCTCGGTCAGCTTTGTGAAAACGCCGGACGGCTTGATTGGGCTGCCGTCTCCGTCAGACATGCTGTAGCTCACCCACAGATGCTCTGTGGGCTTTGACAGATTTCTGTATATACCCATCCGTTCCTCCAGGAAACGCACCTTGTCTAGCTTGCACAGCTCAATGCCCTTTTCCTTGAACAATGCCTTTTCGTCACTGCCAAACAGACCCGGCAGCGGCTTTTCATTCGGCAGCACACCCTCATTTGCGCCCACAACAAGCAATGCTCTCATCTCTCCGGTACGTGTTCGCTGCATGGTTCCCATCATAAGCCCGTCCTTGGTCGGAGGCAAAACTCCTATTTCCACCTCTGCCAGGCCGGTCTCAAGCAGATCGCGGAAGGCTGCCGGACTGAATCCTTCTTCGCCCATAATTTCTGCCATCTGATCCAAAATTCCAATGACCTTGCCCCAGATTTGAGCCGTCTCCTCTGCAAGATCGCTGCGACCGCGCGCCTGCTGCTCCTGCATCAGCAGCGTGATTTTTTCCGGCAGTCTTGCCGAGTCGTATAGGAGCTTATACAGCCTTTCTATAAAGGCACTGTAGGTCTCCTCCTTAAAAGCAGCCTCAAACTCCGACATAAGAGCCAAGCCTCTCTCCCGTATTTCGTTCAGCCTGCCGATGCCTTCCTCACCGTACTCAACACTGCCTCGCATAAACGGTTTTTTCCACATAGTCCCTCGTATTTTATATTTGATTGCATAGTTTTCCAGCTCTGTCAGTTCATCCTTATTTAGGTCGCAGAAGCCTGACTTGAGCATACTCATAACCGTGTCGGTTCTGTATTTTTCAACAATTATATCAGAGAGGGCCATAATATAGCGTACTACAGGGCTTTGCATTATGTCCTTCTTTGCATCAGAAATCAGGTCTATGCCGTATTCCTTGAATACGCGCTTGAGTATCGGGCCTCTTACCTCCTGATCGTTGCATATCAGCTTGATGTCACTGAACCTGTAGCCGAAATCGCGCACCAGCCTTCTGACATAGCAGGCTGCACTCTCTGCTTCATTATACAGATTCGCCGCCGCAAGCAGAGTCACGGCCGGAGGCTCAGCAGAAGCTGCAGAACACGCCGTGCATTCACTGTCGCTCACATCGACACTGCCGGCACTATCACAGTCTCCGGCGTTCTCGCTGACACTGCCGGTGCAGCCGCCGCCCGCTGCCGCCGGCAGCGGCCCTGCGCTCCCAAATACTCGCGCAGGAAGGGAATAAAGCTCCCTCTCCAAAAAAGCGATTTCCGCCGCTTTATTCCCTGCGGCATAGCTCTGCGGTATGCGCTGCTTGCTCAGCTCAACGCCCAAGCGCTCTGCCAGTCCTTCAAAATTATGTATAACCATCTCCGAGAGAGCAAAGAGCTCTGAGTCTCTCGCACTTCTGTCATCGTCATACGTCAGCACCACATTTACGTCGCTTGCCGCCGTCATAAGCTCGCCGATGATTGCCAAGGGCTTCGGTGCAAAGCTGTCAAAGCCGTAAATCCAAATATGATTGTCTGCAATCAGCCTTGAGCTTCTGATTTTGCTGATGAACAGGTCGATATAGTCCTCGGAATCCGTATATTTGCCGGAAATCACCTTCTCATATTCTCTGTACAGGAGGTGAAGATCCTGCAGCTTTTTCTGCGTATACGAGCCCTCGGCTACGCTGCTTGCAATCTCTGCAAGCTCAGCTTCACCGCAATTAAATTGCTTCATCTCCGTAATGAAATCGTTTACCAGCTTTATGAACGAGCTTCCGCCTTCCAGACCCTTGAAAACCTGTAATTTTTCCCTCTCCTTGACGGCAACGGATGACAAAATCATGTGCCTGCCGTATTTGTCTATAAAGGTTCTCTTGCTGC
>CAZQSP010000096.1:0-3964 GCA_964596085.1 uncultured Oscillospiraceae bacterium | reverse complement strand
GCATTTTTCTTTGCCAAATCCGCAAGTGCCGCCGGTATGTCGATGTGCTGCGGACAGACCTGAGTACACGCACCGCAGCCTATGCAGGCTGACGGTCTTTTATCCTCAGGAAGCGAGCCGATAACCATGTTGCTGTTCAGCGAGGTGCTGAATTTTGAGTCATTGTATAGGCTCAGGAGCTGAGGTATGTCAAGCTGCATCGGGCAACCGTCACAGCAATATCTGCAGGCCGTGCAAGGTATCATATCAAGCAGCTTTGCCGCTGTTTGCTCAAGCAGCTCGTTTTCTGTCGCATTGAGGGGCTTGAAGGCACAGAAGGTTTTCAGGTTATCCTCAGCCTGCTCCAGGGTCGTCATTCCGCTGAGCACCACCGATACATTAGGCAGCCCTCCCGCAAAGCTGAAGGCCCACGAGGCGATTGAGTCCTGCGTGCGAAGCTCCTTCATCTTTTTTTCGCTGTCCTCGTCAAGCTTGGCCAAGCTGCCGCCTCTGCACGGCTCCATAACGATAATCGGAAGTCCCAGCTCCGTTATCATTTCGTACTTTTCCTTAGCCTGCTGCAGTGTCCAGTCCAGGTAGTTTATCTGTAGCTGCACAAATTCTATATCCCTGCCGTACTCCTTCATATATTTCTCGAGCATCAAAAGCTGTCCGTGCGAGGAAAGTCCCAAATGACGTATTCTGCCCCTTGCCTTTTGCTCAAGCAGATAATCCGTAACTCTGAGCTGCTTGTCCGTATACGTCGCAAGACTGCTCTCCATTACGTTGTGCAGCAAATAAAAATCAAAATAATCCGTCCTGCATCTCTTTAGCTGTCGTTCAAATGCCTCGGCGGGATCATAATTCGGATTTATCAGATGTCCCGGTGTTTTGGTCGACAAATAAAAGCTCTCCCTCGGATACCTCGCAAGCGCCTCGCCCAAAAACTCCTCAGACTCTCCCTGATGATACACATAAGCCGTATCAAAATAGTTCACACCTGCCCTATACAGTCTGTCTACTATCTCAGCGGCCCTTTCTCTGTCAACCGTACCGTTTTCCACAGTCGGAAGCCTCATCGCACCAAAGCCGAGCAACGAAACCTCCTCACCGCACAAAAATCTTTTTTCCATGCTCATATTTTCTCACCTCACCGCTCCAAATATGACCCGAAGCTTACTCGTCAAAGCTGCTGCTGCTTGCGATATCGAAGATATCCGTTACAGCCTTTTCCGGCTCAGCCGTAAGCTTGGAAACGATAACTGCCGCAGCCATCGAGCAGATAAAGCCGGGTACTATCTCATAAATGCCTGTGGATGCGGATAGAAATGCAAGCCACAGTCCGTCAACAACGGCTCCCGTAACAACGCCTGCGACCGCACCCGCATAGTTAAATCTTCTCCAGAACAGAGAAAGCAGTATCGCAGGTCCAAATGCCGCACCGAAGCAGCCCCAAGCATTTTCCACCAGATTCATAATCGCTTGAGCGCCTGAGCCCTCGGAGGTGGCCATAACAAAGGCAACCAAGGCTACGATGACTACAACGGCTCTGCCTATCCACAGCACCTCTCTGTCAGATGCGTCCTTGCGGATAAGCGGCTTATAAATGTCCGACGTGAAGGAGCTCGATGCGACCAAAAGCTGTGAGTCTGCCGTGGAAACGCAGGCCGCCATAATTGCCGCAAGCAGCAGCCCCGATGCCAGCGGGAAGAAGAATTTTCGAGCCATAACCATAAATACGGTCTTTTGGAGACCCTGTGTCAAAAGCTCCTCACCAACAAATATTCTGCCAAAGTATGCTACCAGGCAGGTCGAGCCCAGTGCCAGCACTACCCAAACGATCGCAACTATAGCCGATTTTTTTATCATTGACGGCTTTTCTATCGACATAAATCTTACTATTATATGCGGCATTCCAAAATAACCGAGACCCCAGCCCAGTCCGCTGACGATTTCCTTCCAGCCCGCCGAGAAAAGCCCCGAACCGAAGTCACAAATTACGCCTTCGCCGCTCGCATCTGTATACTGATACACAGTGTCTATTGCTGCCGTGTCGATGCTCTGTGTCAGCACAACCACGATAGGAACCGCCAGCAGTGCGACGAGCATCAATATGCCCTGGAAAAAGTCTGTCCAGCATACCGCCTTGAAGCCGCCCAGGAAGGTGTAACCGATGATGATGAGTGCGCAAAGAATCATTCCAAATTCCTCGGAAACGTTCGGGAAAATCATCTGAAATACCGATGCTCCGGCAACGAAGGCAGATGCCACATACACCGTAAAGCACACAAGAAAGATTATCGCACATATTACCTGCAGAGTATTTGACTTCGTTGCAAAGCGGTTTGACAGATACTGAGGAACCGTAATCGCATCACCTGCCGCCTTGGAAAACTTGCGCAGCCTTTTTGCACAGAAAATCCAGTTTGCTGCTGTACCGAGTGCCAGACCTATACCTATCCACATCTGTCCGAAGCCAAATGCCATAATCGAACCCGGAAGTCCCATCAAGAGCCACGCAGACATATCCGAAGCCTGCGCCGACATTGCCGTTACCCACGGTCCCATAGAACGACCGCCGAGGAAATAATCCTCCTGATTTCTGTTGCCTCCGTTAAAGAAGAACAACATCGCTATAAAAAACAATATTATGAAATAGCCTAAAAATGCTATCATTTCCGCATTAAACATTGCTGTATCCATCCCTTCGTTTTGTATTTTATCCTTCTGTTTTATTGCCCTCAGGCTATATTCCCAGTCCCGTGCTGATATTTCTCATAAAGTCCTGCACGTTTGTCACGATGCCCTTTGCCGACAGGCTTCCTCTGTCGCCGAGCTTGTTTGCGGCAAACTCTGAGGTGTCAACCATATAGAAATGCACCGGACGAATCGTTCCATCTGCAAGCACCCTGTATGTCGGGGTCATATTTCCGGTCGCTATCGTATGTAATACTGTAGCCATTCCGATTACCGTCGTCGCCTTGCGCACGTGGGAGCGAATCGCATCTTGACCCTCGTAGGTGTGCTCGTATACCTCCGGCAGCGGGCCGTCATCTCGAATAGAGCCGTTCAGAACAAACGGCACATTATGCTTTACACAATTATATATTATGCCGCTGTTTATGCCCTCACCCTCGATGAAGGCAGGAATCGAGCCGTAGGTGTTGATCGCATTGATGGCATCCAGGTGGTTGTAATGCCCCATAAAATGCAATCTCTGATTTACAATATCGCAGCCGAGTGCCGTTCCCAAATATCCGCCCTCAAGGTCGTGCGTTGCAAGAGCATTGCCTGCCAAAAGTGCCTGACAGTAGCCCTGCGCAATCAGCTCACCCATAACACGTCTCGCCTCAACATCGAAGCTGCACGCTGGGCCAAGCACCCAAACCACATATCCGTTATGCTCCTTTTCGTATTTCAGCAGTTCTATCAGATCCTTGTAATCCTGAGTGAAGGAGGTCTCTCTGCTTCGTGACTGACGGAACGCAAAGGTATTTTTGCTGTCTGCCTCGCCCTCCCTGAGCCAACAGTCATCGTGTACGTATATGCCCTCGCTCGCATCCTCACTTCTGCCGACAACCACCATATCGTTCGCCTTGATGTTTCGGAACTCCACCACTCTTATCCTTTCACCGTCCCAGATAGGAACCGCATCCATACGGCTGTCCTCCGCAAGATACCACTTACCGTCTATCTTGAAATACTCCGGAAAAATTGAGGTCGCATGAAAATTCGCAGGTGCCGCCTTTGCACACGGAGCCTTGACAAGCACCGCATCGGGTGCATTTACAAACCTTTCCTCGCCGAAATCCGGATGCACATACCTTGCTAATTGAAAACTCATTTTGTCTCTCCTATATCTTATTTTTATTTCAAGACCTCATCCTTCATATATGATTTGGTCTTCATTACTATCGACCCTGCTATAATAGCACAAAATAAAGCAGAATGAAACACAGAATTTGTTCTATACATTATTTTATAT
>CAZQSP010000095.1:0-4061 GCA_964596085.1 uncultured Oscillospiraceae bacterium | reverse complement strand
CAATCATTGATAAACAAGCAAACGGATTTGGACAATATCATCTCAAAGCAGATGGAGGAGCTCGAAAGGATTTCCGGCTATACCGTAGAAGAAGCAAAGGCTATTTTGCTTGCCAATACGGAAAAGGAGGTAAGACACGAGGCTTCCGTCATGATCAAGGATATTGAGAGCAAGGCTAAGGAGGAAGCGGACAAGAAGGCTAAGTATATAATTACAAATGCAATCCAAAGATGTGCCGCTGACCACGTTGCGGAAAGCACCGTTTCCGTAGTTTCACTCCCGAGCGATGAGATGAAGGGTCGCATTATCGGCAGAGAAGGAAGAAATATCAGAGCGATTGAAACCCTTACGGGTGTGGACTTGATTATAGACGATACACCGGAGGCGGTAATACTGTCGGGCTTTGACCCTGTCAGACGTGAGATAGCCAGAGTCGCACTCGAAAAGCTGATTATGGATGGACGAATCCATCCCGCAAGAATCGAGGAGATGGTTGAAAAGGCGACCAAGGAGGTCAATGCAATCATAAAAGAGGAAGGCGAGCAGGCAACCTTTGAGGTTGGCATCCACAACCTGCATCCGGAGCTTGTAAAGATTTTGGGCAGACTCAGGTACCGTACCTCTTACGGACAGAATGTACTGAAGCATTCCGTGGAGGTGGCTCATCTGGCAGGCTTGATGGCAGGCGAGCTGGGGCTTGATGTGAAGCTTGCAAAGCGTGCGGGCTTGCTGCACGATATAGGCAAAGCGCTTGACCACGAGTATGAGGGTACGCACGTTGATATCGGTATCGAAATACTGAGAAAGTACAAGGAGTCGGAGGCTGTCATAAATGGTATGGCGGCTCATCACGGCGACTATGAGCCGAAGAATATGGAGGCTGTACTGATAGCAGCCGCAGATGCTCTTTCGGCAGCAAGGCCGGGCGCAAGACGTGAGACTCTCGATGCGTACATCAAGAGATTGGAAAAGCTTGAAGAAATAGCCAACACTACTCCGGGCGTTGAAAAATCGTTTGCAATTCAAGCAGGCAGAGAAATCAGAATCATCGCAAAGCCGGATGATGTCAACGACGAGGAAATCGTATTCTTGGCACGTGAAATATCCAAAAAGATTGAATCCGAGCTTGAATATCCGGGTCAGATCAAGGTAAATGTAGTTAGAGAAACCAGGGCGATTGATTACGCAAAGTAAGGAGTGCTGTAAAACCGGAGGCGGAGCGATCTGCCTCCGTCTTTGTTATTCTTAGCCTTTTGCTTGCAGCTTAGCTCGTCGGGGGGCATACAAAAATCGCTTAATTGGAGAAAAAAATGGAAAAGGAAGTCTTTGAGCCTAATACCTTAAATGAGGTAAATCGGGCATTTTACAAAAAACTCACGCTTGTCGGCATACCGATGGTGCTGCAGCAGGTGATTGCGGTCACGCTGAATCTTGCCGACACGATAATGGTGGGAAAGGTCAGTGAGAACGCTTTGGCGGCAGTCGGGGCAGCAAATCAGGTATATTTTATATTCGGCGTCGTGCTTTTCGGCGTATTCAGCGGCGCGGCGGTTCATGCGGTTCAGTACTGGGGAATTCGTGACCTTGCGAGTCTGCGTAAAATTATAGGTATTGACTATACGGTATGTGTGGCTTTGGCAGTGCCGGCAATGATTTTCGTGTTTTTTTCGGCTCCGTTTTTGATAAAGCTGTTTGCGGATGATCCGGAGGTGATAGAGCTGGGAACAAAATATCTGAGGATAGCGGTTTTTTCGTATATTTTTTCCGGTCTTTCCTTTGTTATCTCATACAATTCGCGTTCGATACAGGATGTGACCGTTCCGACCATCATAAACGGCGGAGCGATTTTGCTCAATATCATAGGCAATTACCTCTTGATTTACGGCAAATTCGGTTTTCCGGAGCTTGGTGTCGAGGGTGCGGCAATAGCGACCCTGCTTGCCAGAGTCGTTGAATGTATCGCGATGCATCTTTCGGTATATCTGCGTAAGGAATATCCGCTCAAAGCACGGATGTCGGAGCTGTTTTCGTATTCAAGAGAGCTGTTTACGGGCGTTATGAAAACCGCAATACCGGTTATTCTGACAGAGGGTCTGTGGGCGGCATCGGTTTCGTGCATATTTGCGGCATACGGAAAGCTGGGTGCGGCGGCATTTGCGGTATCGCAGGTGGCAATGACGGTCACGGATTTTTTCCAGACCGTGTACTTCGGCTTGGGGAACGCTTCGGCTGTTCTGCTCGGCGAGGTTCTGGGGCAGGGCAAGAAAAAGCTTACATATCAGTACAGCAAAAATATCCTAAAGGTTACGTGGATATTGAATATCGTGATGACCGTGCTGATTATTGCGGTGCGAGGACCGATAGCGGATATATATGGCTTTGAAGCGGAAACCACGGAAATGCTGATGAAGGCACTGCTGGTATATGCGATTGCTATGACACCGAAAATGCTTGCATACATGATGATATGCGCAATTTTCAGACCGGGCGGCGATACTGTTTTCTGTATGTTCGTGGATGTCGGCTTCAATCTGGGAATGCAGGTGCCGCTTGCGTTCTTCAGCGTTACGGCTTTGCATTTGCCGTTGCACCTTGCTATGGCAGCGGTTGCAATCGCCGATGTTATAAAGATATTTGTTTGCTACTATAGATATTATTCCCAAAAATGGATGAACATCTTTACAGGGAGAACAGAGGAAGAAATATGATAGTTTATTTGGATAACAGTGCCACTACGAGGCAGTACGATGAGGTTAGCAGGTCTATGCTTAGGGCGATGCAAGAATGCTACGGCAATCCGTCGTCGCTTCACAGCCTGGGCTTGGCTGCGGAAAAACAGGTACGTGCCGCACGTAAGAGCATAGCCGGCTGCATCGGGGCAACGGAGGATGAGATATATTTTACCTCCTGCGGTACGGAATCGAACAATACGGTGCTGATGGGTGCCGCACAGGCAAAAAAGCGAAGCGGGAAAAAAATAATCGTTTCCGCTGTCGAGCATCCTGCAATACTCGAGCCCGCAAAAAAGCTGGAGGGCATGGGCTTTGAGCTTGCGTATATAGGAGTTGACAGAAATTGCCGGCTCGATACGGAGCAGCTTGTGCAGGAGATAAACGAGGATACAATTTTGATTTCGGTAATGAGCGTGAACAACGAGACGGGCACGATAATGCCAATTTCTGAAATTGCTCGCCTGAAGGACGAATATAACCGCCGTCACGGAACAGATATATGGCTTCACAGCGATGCTGTGCAGGCACTCGGAAAAATCCATACCGACTTGAAGAAGGAATATAGGAGTGTTGATTTTTTGTCGGGGAGTGCGCACAAGCTGCACGGACCAAAGGGAATGGGAATGCTGTATGTGAAAAAGGGCATCAAGCTTCCGCCGTTTATGCTCGGAGGCGGACAGGAAAAGCATATGCGCTCGGGCACGGAAAACACTCCCGGCATAGTCGGCTTTGGGACTGCCGCAGAAATCGCATATGAGCGATTTGAAAACAGAGTGGAGACAATGCGTACGGCAAGGGAATACCTGCTGCGTTCACTGGAGGCGGAGATCAAGGATATTGTGATAAACAGTCCGCAGGATGAGACTGCTTGTCCGTCGGTTCTGAACATATCTTTTTTGGGTACTCGTGCAGAGGTGCTGCTGCACACGCTCGAGCAGGACGGCATATATGTATCGACAGGCTCGGCGTGCTCATCAAATCACGCTTCGGCAAAGGGGTCTCACGTTCTGAATGCGATGGGGCTTTCTCCGAAGGAAATCGAGGGAGCTATCAGATTCAGCTTCAGCGAGTTTAACACGACAGAAGAAATGGAATATACGGCAGACAGGGTGAAGGCTGCGGTGCAGCGTTTTCGCAAATTAGGCACATTTAGGTAAACAAGAGGTTCGGGGCTCTGCTCCGACCAAGCAAGGTGTCGTGTGGTATGCCGACCAAATTAAAAGCCGAAAGGAGAGCTAACATGAATGAACAGAATATACTCATCGTCCGCTGCGGTGAGGTTGCCTTAAAGGGTATGAATAAGCCGTATTTTGAGCGTATGCTGGTTGA
>CAZQSP010000094.1:0-4142 GCA_964596085.1 uncultured Oscillospiraceae bacterium | reverse complement strand
TTGTATTCTGCGGAGATATCAGAAACAACATGGCTTACGCTTGGATGTACGGCTGCGCAAAGATGGGTATGCACTTTGTAGCCTACGGTCCGCAGGAGCTTGCGGCTCAGATTGATCAGGATGTTATCAAGAGAGCAAGAGAGGTTGCCGAATACACAGGTGCCGTAATCGAGGTATCCTCCGACGAGGCCTGCCTCAAGGGCGCAGATGTTCTCTACACTGACATTTGGGCTTCCATGGGTGAAGAGGATCAGATTCCTGAAAGAGTCAGAATGCTGACTCCGTTCAAGGTAACAAAGGAAATGCTCGACAAGACGGAAAACGACGACGTTATCTTCCTGCACTGCCTGCCGTCCTTCCACGACTTTGATACAACAATGGCTAAGGAACAGATGGAATTGGGCTATGATATCCGCGAGGTAACCGATGAGGTATTCTTGTCCAGACACTCCAAGGTTTTCGACGAAGCTGAAAACAGAATGCACACAATCAAGGCTGTAATGGTCGCAACTATGGGCTAAGACCCGCAATGCTCGAGCCCTTGCAGGGCATCGGACACTGAGCTGTTTCAAATAATGAAAACAGAAAGGAGAAATAAAATGTATCCCGGAATCCATAATTTTTCCGAAATAGGAAAATTGAACAAGGTTTTGCTTCACAGACCCGGACAGGAGCTGGAAGCACTCACTCCGGCTACAATCGAGAGATTGCTTTTTGACGATATTCCGTATCTCAAGGTAGCACAGGAGGAACACGATATTTTTGCGCAGACACTCAGAGACAACGGCGTTGAGGTCGTATACTATGTTGAGGAAGCGGCAAAGGCTATGGCAAATCCGGAGGTTCAGATTCAGTTTGTAAACGAATTTTTGAATCTCAGCAAGATCAATTCCAAGGGCCTCAGAAGTGCCATGACAAGCTATCTGCTTGAAATGTCACCGACAGAAATGATAACAAAGGTTATCGCAGGTATCAAAAGGGAGGAAATAAAGACCAAGGATGCAACCTCGCTTATGGACCTGGTGGACGACGATTATCCTTTTGTTTCCGATCCAATGCCTAACCTCTACTTCACTCGTGACCCGGGTGCTTGTGTAGGAGAGGGCATCAACATCCACCATATGCATACGGATGCCAGAAGAAGGGAAGCTCTTATCCTCAGATATATATACAAATATGACAGGGATTTTGCAAGCGAAAGCAACAAGCAGTGGTATGACCTGACCGACACCTACTCCATCGAGGGCGGTGATGTTCTGGTACTCTCCAAGGAGATTGTTGCGGTTGGTCTTTCACAAAGGACTACAATTTCCGGTCTTGAGCATTTTGCAAGAAACCTGCTCCAGGGCAGCGGCTTCAAGAAGGTTCTCGCGTTCGACATTCCTAAATCCAGAGCGTTTATGCACCTTGACACTGTATTTACGATGGTTGACTATGACAAATTTACTATCCATCCGGAAATCGAAGGGCCTCTCGGCGTTTACGAGATCACGCTTGACTCAAAGGGCGAGCTGAAATTCAACGCACTCAAGGATGAGCTCCACAAGCTTCTTGCACTTGAGCTCAAGGTTCCGGCGGTAGACCTTATTCGCTGCGGCGGCGGAGACCTTCTGGCAGCACAGCGCGAGCAGTGGAACGACGGCTCAAACACGCTTTGCATCGCACCGGGAACAGTTGTAACCTACGAAAGAAACTATGTAACCAACGAGCTCTTAGACAAGAAGGGCATCAAGGTTCTTACAGTTCCGTCAGCGGAGCTTTCAAGAGGCAGAGGCGGCCCTCGTTGTATGTCCTGCCCTGTTAACAGAGACGATCTGTAAGTATAAGATTTAGTATATCCGTTTATGACGGGGTAATTATAAGGAGAATTGACAAATGGCAGAAAAAATTGTTGTTGCACTCGGCGGCAATGCCCTCCAGTCCGGTAAGGCAGAGCCTACAGCCGAGGCTCAGTTAGCAGTTGTAAAAGAAACCTGCGAAAGAATCGCAGATTTATCCGAAAAGGGATATGAGCTTGCGGTAGTTCACGGTAACGGTCCGCAGGTCGGAAGAATCCTTTTGGCTTCCGAAACAGCAAAGAACGTAACACCGGCTATGCCCTTCGATGTATGCGGTGCTATGTCACAGGGCTACATCGGATACCATCTTCAGCAGGCTTTGAGGTTCGCACTCAATAAGCGCGGCAAGGATATTCCGGTTGCAACCGTTCTCACTCAGATGGTTGTTGACTCCGAGGATCCGGGCTTCAAGAACCCGACAAAGCCTATCGGACCTTTCTATACAGAGGAAGAAGCAAAGGCACTGGTAGAGGAAAAGGGCTATGCTGTTAAGGAGGATGCGGGACGCGGCTGGAGAAGAGTCGTTGCTTCCCCTATCCCGACAGAAATCGTTGAGCTTGACTCCGTAAAGAGATTATTCGACTCCACAATCGTTATCACCTGCGGAGGCGGCGGTATTCCTGTGGTTCGCAGGGAAAACGGCGAGCTTGAGGGCGTTGCCGCAGTTATCGACAAGGACTTTGCGGCAGAGCTTCTTGCAGAAAACATCGGCGCAGATGCTCTGATGATTCTGACAGAGGTAGAAAAGGTTGCCATCAACTTCAACAAGCCTAATCAGGAGGATCTCGGACATATGACATATGCTGAGGCTGAAAAGTACTGCGAGGAAGGTCAGTTCGCACCGGGCTCCATGCTTCCAAAGGTAAAAGCCTGCATGAAGTTCGTCCAGGCAAACCCGGACAAGAAGGCTATCATCACTTCCCTTGCAAAGGCAATAGATGCACTCGAGGGAAAGACAGGTACCGTAATAACATTTGCATAACAATATACAACATTCAGAAAACAGCGAGGGCATTATGCCTTCGCTGTTTTCTTATTTCTTGTACGCCCAACGGCGGATAAATACCTGAGCGATGCCGGCAACGGGTACTGCAAGCAGCATACCCGCTACACCCAGAAAATATCCCATTATGCTTACAGACAGCAGCACGAAAAGAGGGTGAAGTCCCGTAGCCTCACCGACGGCCTTGGGGTAGATGTAATTTGAATCAATCTGCTGAACAATAAACAGTGCGGCAACTGCAGCAAGTGCATAGAACAGACCCCTCGAGAAATAAGCGACAAGAAATGCCGGCAGCATACCCAAGAAGGGACCGAAATACGGAATAATGTTCAGCACACCTGCGATTATTCCGATGATTACACTGTACTCGATTTTCAGTATACTCAGTACCAGGGACGATAGAAAGGCGACGAAAAGGCTGTCGATGACCGCACCGCGAATAAAGGTAGACAGAACCTTGTTTATATCCTGCGCCAGCTCGCATATGATGCCGTGAGTTTTCTGACTCACGGTAACGGACAGAAATTTTTCGCACAGAGCTATAAACAGCTCCCTGTCCTTGAGGATATATATTGAGGCTACGCAAGCGACAAAGAGGTTGAAAAGACCGTCTATGAACGAATATGCGGCTGTAAGGACACTCGCAGGGGAAAGACCGCCCGGCAGGCTCTTTTGGAGCTCAGCAAGGCTAAATGCCTCACCGCCGGACAGCTCCTCGGGTATATAGGCGGCTATAAACTCGTCTGCAGCCGCGATTGCACCCTCGCAGTAATCGTGCACGAGCTTGAGCGTGTCTGTGATTCCGCCTCGAGGTAAAGCACCGACTATAAGTATAACAAAGCCGCAAATAAGAGCTGCAAGAGCGGAAATCACGCCCAAATACGTAATCAGAATTGCCAAGGTGCGGCTTTTTAGCTTGCTCTCCAGCCAGGATACGGGTCCGTTCAAAAGATAGGTCAAGCACAGCCCTATTATGAGAGGCAGCAAAACCCTTATTAGCTTTCCGGTAAAGGAAAAGAAAGCTGATGTCAAGTCAATAAAAATATTCTCAAGCTGCATATAATTTACCTGCCTGCTGTATTTGTGTATCGTAGATATACGGTATTTAGTATGCCCAGCGTCAAGAAATTTATCCGTACGGCGTGTGCGGCAGCTCCTGTCATATGAAAAGCCCTCGGCATTTTGCCGAGGGCTGAAATTTCAATTTCTTTATTTATTTCAAATATTTCAAAATGTAAATTTCGTTTTTATTAAGCCTCAAGTGCCTTTAATGCAGCCTGCTTTTCAGCTTCTCTGTCTGC
>CAZQSP010000093.1:0-4295 GCA_964596085.1 uncultured Oscillospiraceae bacterium | reverse complement strand
AACTATTTTGCCATAGATCTAAGCATTCTCTTTAAGTCTGCACTTGTTAAAACAGTAGCTTTTCTTAAGCCTCTTTTTCTCTTTGCAGTCTTCTTAGTAAGAATATGGCTCTTGTATGCCTTATTTCTCTTAATCTTGCCGGATCCTGTTAATTTAAGTCTTTTGCACGCTCCTCTATGGGATTTCATCTTATTCTTTGCCATGATGATTTTTCCTCCTAAAATTATTTATCGCTCTTAGGTCCGAGTACCATTGTTAAGCTTCTGCCTTCAAACAAAGGCTTCTTTTCAATCACGCCGACCTCAGAAACTATGTCTGCAAAGGTTTTCATAACATCCATGCCGCGCGCGGAATAATCCTTTTCTCTGCCTCTGAATCTCAAGCTGACTTTAACCTTGTCCCCATCCTTAAGGAATTTGGAAGCAGTATTAGCCTTAACCTGGATGTCGTGATCCTCAATAAAGGTACTGAGTCTGATCTCCTTTACCTGAGTGATCTTTTGCTTCTTTTTTGCTTCTTTTTCTTTCTTTTGAAGCTCGTAGCGGTATTTGCCGTAATCCAGTATTTTACATACCGGTGGATTTGCATTCGGTGAGATGTTCACCAAATCCAGCTTTTTTTCGCCTGCAAGCTCCAAAGCCTTCTCTGTGAGCATAATGCCCAACATCGTTCCATCGGTGTCGATGACTCTTACTTCTTTCTCACGAATTTCTTCGTTGATTAAACTTTCCTTACTAATGGTACACCTCCTAAAAATAAAAGCGGATACATGAAGTATCCGCCCAAAAAACACGCTAAAACGTAGTCTTTAACATATCAACCCACGGCGGTGACACGACCTCGCAGGTGAGAAGCGGATAACTTCTTCTTCATACCCATCCAGTATACACTATCTTTATCAAGTATGTCAATCACTTTTTTCTTAGAAAAAACAAAAACTTTTTTCAGAACACCCGTTTACTTTTTGTTCGCAATGTGTTATTATTTTTATAAGCAAAATCGGAGCAAGATACCGATATATCCAAAAAAACTATTTCAACATACAGAAAGTGAGGGTGCAAAATGCTGAAAGAGCGAGAACAAAAGATTTTGGATTATATGAAAAAAGAAATCACAACCAAGGGCTATCCTCCTACAGTCAGAGAGGTTTGCAGTGCGCTTGATATCAAATCGACTTCAACAGTTCACAAGGATATCGAAAGTCTTGTCCGCCAAGGCTATCTCAAAAAAGACCCCTCAAAGACTCGAGCATTGGTGGTGGTAAACCCCAATGCTGCTAACGGACATCTTCCCGCAGCCTATATCGACAATGACGGCATCGATTCCTCAGACGCTTATCCCACCGGTGGAGTGGTTACAATTCCCATAGTTGGTAACGTTGCGGCAGGTGCACCTATTTTAGCTATTGATAACATAACAGGCAGCTTTCCTGTCCCTTCCGCATATGTCTCCGGCGGTGTCAATTTTATGCTGCGTGTATGCGGCGAAAGCATGATCGAGGTCGGCATTATGGACGGAGACCTGATACTTGTACAACAAACTCCGGAGGCAAATAACGGTGAAATCGTAGTTGCAATGGTTGACGGCTTTGAAAAAGAAGCAACGGTTAAAACCTTTTACAAGGAAGCCGATCACATTAGGCTTCAGCCGGAAAACAGCAGTATGAGTCCTATTATCGTCCGTGATGTCAAAATCGTCGGCAAGGTGCGCGGTGTGTTTAGATATTACAACTAATCCAAATATGAATATACCCGGGCGAGCTGCTTGAGCCCTGCGGCTCTGCACCTACATCCTAACACAAATGAAATATAAATGAGTTGCCCTTTTCTCAGCCCCCAGGCTGCCCGGTCAACTCATTTTTTTCACATAGGCTTCATAGCGGCCTATGCTGTTCCTCACTCTGCGATAAAGCTGACGGCAGCTCGCCGCTCAGCACCTGTACTGCCTGTACTCGATTTGAAACTCCCAGCTTACGGTATAGATTTGAAGCGTGAACCTTTACCGTATTTGGCGAAAGGAACATCTTGGCTGCAATCTCCTTGTTATTCATACCCTGAGTAAGAAAAGCTGCTATCTCCTGTTCCCTGTCGCTGAGCGAAAATGCTTCGACTGCTGCCGTGAGTCTGTCCTGCGGGCTTCTCCTTCCCTCGTTCTCTTTTGTGCGTGTGTCATATACGAGACAGGTTTGCCAAACGAACAGGAGATTCAGGCTGTTAAACAAAAGCCAGGCAATTATATATATTATTTCTTCATCGAAGAAAAAGTCATATTTTGTTCTCTGATCTATAATTACGGCAGTCGTCACTATACACAGAAAAACGCAGTATGCATTGTATAACAGGAGGTTCTTATATACTTTTTTTGACTCCGTCTCCTTAAGCACCCTTCCGTATCTGCGTCCGAATACATACAGAATCACGAGAGGTATCATATTCAGCAGAAACATCGTAAGCGCATATACCAATTCACTCGGATATATATAGCCAAAGGAATGTATGCTGTCTCCGAACAGCATTATCATTGCCAGAACGGCAAAGGACACGTCCAGCCATTGCGGCTTTTGCATATTTGCCATTTTGCGCTCCACGTCAAGTATTGCATATATTATAACGAGCTCAAGAAGGTTCTCAATCACAAATATCCATTGTGTGCCCTCTCCCAAAATATCTGCTATAAATACAGAAAGAAAATCACAAAAATTATAAATGAGGATCAGACACAAAAATGCTGACATACTTTTTTGCAGAATCAGCCTGCTCTCTGTCATCAGTTGCTTCTTTCTTGCGGTCAACTGCACAACAAATGCACTTCCGCCGATTAAAATAGTAATTATGTATCCAAGCTGCATAAGCTCTTGCATCCTTCTGCCTCCGTTCAATATTCTATGCTTCGATTAGCTAAATTATAAAGTATACTGTTACCGTATAGTCAAGTGCAAAATTTTTGTTCTTTTTCTAAAACCGAAAAGACCAAGCACAAGGCTTGATCTCTCCGGTCTTTATTTATTTAACTAATATATTAAGGAGAACTTTCAGATTCTCTCTCAATATCTCTGTTATTAACCGAATCCCAAGATAGGAATTAAGCCTCGAGTGCCTTTAATGCAGCCTGCTTTTCAGCTTCTCTCTCTTCTAAGATTCTTTCATATTCTTCGTCTGTAAGCTTAGTCATCGTGATGCCTGTATATCCGAAGATGATGGATACGATAGGGTTCAGCCAGTTAAGGATAGCATACGGAATATAGCTGGAGTCTACACCCAGGAAGTTTCTCATTGTAGCACCGCAGGTGTTCCACGAGAAGAAGTTGGATGTAATCGTACCTGCATCCTCCAAGCATCTTGAAAGGTTTTCAGGACGAAGTCTCATATCCTCGAAGGATTCCTTGAACATTCTGCCCGGAAGTACCAAGGATAAGTACTGGTCGCAGCATACAGCGTTTGTGAAGATGCACATAAGCTCTGTTGAAAGAACCAGACCACCTCTGCCCTTAGCAATCTTGAGGAATACAGCAGCGATAGATGCCATCATTCCTGTTACGTCAACAATACCGCCGAAGCACATTGCAGCCAGGATGATGGAAATTGTCCACATCATTCCCTGCATACCTGATGATGATAACAGGTCAGCCAATTTAGCGATAATCGGTGAAGCATCCTCAGGAACAACGCCCAAGGTGATGCCGTTGTTAAGGATAGTGAACATATTGTTAATAACCTTATCTCCCAGTACGGTCTCAATAGCCACGTGATTGTAGAACATAAACGGAACACCGATCAATGCACCTCCGATAAGTGACGGAATTGCAGGGAATTTCATTGCTACCGCTATGATTACAAACAGTGGAGGTACCAAGGTTATAATGCTTATGTTTGATGCACCGCTGATGTACTCAAGGATATCATTCATAACCGTCATATCAGGTTCGTTGTTTGAAGCGTGCATGAAACCCATTATACCATATACAACAAGCGCGATTCCAAGGGAAGTACCTGTAGTATAAATCATATGCTTGATATGTCCGAACAATGTAGCACCTGCCATAGCCGGAGCAAGGTTCGTCGTATCGGATAACGGAGACATCTTGTCACCAAAGTAAGCACCGGATACTACCGCACCTGCTGTCATAGCTGCCGGGAAGCCAAGAGCTGTACCTACACCCATAAGCGCAACACCCATGGAGCCTGCTGTGGACCATGATGAGCCTGTTGCCAGGGATACGATACTGCAAAGGATACAAGCCGTAAGCAGGAATACCTTCGGGCTGATGATCTTGATGCCGTAATACATCATCGAAG
>CAZQSP010000092.1:0-4329 GCA_964596085.1 uncultured Oscillospiraceae bacterium | reverse complement strand
CGGCAGGGGTGCAGAGCAGAGAAAGACAGGCGGAGCACCCGCAGGGGCGGCGGCATTGCCGCCGCCCCCCGCCGCCTTGCCGATTGACAGCATATACTTCGGCGGCGGCACGCCGAGCCTCCTGAGCGAAGCTCAATTTGACGGCGTGCTGCGGGTGCTTTCCGAGAGCTTAGAAATCAGCCCCGATGCCGAGGTGAGCATGGAGGCAAATCCGGCAACAGTGACCGAGGCAAAGCTTGCTGCTTACAAAGCTGCGGGCTTGAACCGACTGAGCATAGGTGCACAGTCCTTCGATCCCGCCGTGCTCAAGCTTCTCGGCAGACTGCACAAGCCGGAGCATACGGCCGAGGCTGTCGAGGCGGCAAGAAAAGCCGGAATACAAAATATCAGCCTCGACCTGATGTTCGGAATTTCAGGTCAGACAGCCGAAAGCTGGGAACAGACGGTACGGCAGGCAGCGGCACTCAGACCTCAGCATGTATCGCTGTACACGCTTGAAATAGCGGACGGAACGAGATTCGCAAGAGATCTCGACAGAGGTATTTACAGGCAGACGGACGAGGAAAGCGACCGCAGGATGTACGAGGCGGCACTGAAGCTGCTGGCAGCTGCAGGGCTGTATCAGTACGAGATTTCAAATGTAAGTGTACCCGGCTATGAATGCAGGCACAACCTAAGATACTGGAGCATGGGAGAATACTTGGGCTTAGGCCCCTCGGCACATTCCTTTGTCAGCGGTATGCGCTTCAATAATATTGCGGACACAGCGGAATATACCGCACGAGGATTGGCAGCGGAACCGCCGCAGACAGAAAACATACATGTAAATACAGAACAGGACAACATATCCGAGTATATGTTCACAGGTCTGAGAAGAACGGCAGGCATAGACAGCCGAGATTTTAAGGATAATTTCGGCAGGGAGCTGTGGGAGGTCTTTGCGGACGAAAGAGCTGAGTTTGAGAGCTTTGTCAGAGGCGGCTTTGCCGAGGAGGACGAGCAGGGAATCAGGCTTACACATACAGGAATGGATATTTCAAACAAAATAATGTTATTATTTGTATGATGATACATTAAATAGAAAAAATACACACGATATTTTCATCGCAAAATTTGTGCTCGTGCGAACGGGCGGAAAGGAAACGGACTATGAGCAAATATATAATGGCACTCGATCAGGGAACCACCAGCTCACGCTGTATCATCTATGACAGGCGGGGCAATATCCTCAGCGTTGCACAGAAGGAGTTTACGCAGATTTATCCAAAGGCAGGCTGGGTGGAGCACGATGCCATGGAAATTTGGTCAACTCAGATGGGCGTGGCACAGGAGGCACTCCTGAAAATCAACTGCACCTACAAGGACATCGAGGCAATAGGCATCACCAACCAAAGAGAGACGACGGTTGTATGGGACAAGGAGACCGGCGTACCTATACACAATGCGATAGTATGGCAGTGCCGCAGAACCGCCGAGTACTGCGACGAGCTTATCGCCGCAGGGTACAGCGAAAAGATAAGAAGCAAGACAGGTCTGCTGATAGATGCATATTTTAGCGGCACAAAGCTGCGCTGGATACTCGAAAATGTACCCGGAGCAAGGCAGAAGGCAGAAAGCGGCAAGCTGCTGTTCGGGACGATAGAGAGCTGGCTGATATGGAAGCTGACAGACGGAGCCGTACATATCACCGATTATTCCAATGCCTCAAGGACAATGATGTTCAATATAAACACGCTGGAATGGGATGATGAAATACTGAAGCTGCTCGATATCCCAAAATGTATGCTGCCTGAGCCAAGGCCGTCGAGCTGCGTTTACGGTATGACAAGCGAAAATATCTTCGGCGGGGCAATTCCTATTGGCGGAGCTGCCGGTGATCAGCAGGCAGCATTATTCGGTCAAACCTGTTTTTCGGCGGGAGAAGGAAAGAATACTTACGGAACGGGCTGCTTCCTGCTTATGAATACGGGAGAAAAGCCGATAATGTCGAGCAACGGGCTTGTAACCACCATTGCGTGGGGAATAGACGGCAAGGTATATTATGCTCTCGAGGGCTCGGTTTTCGTGTGCGGAGCGGCGATACAGTGGCTCAGAGATGAAATGAATATATTGGAAAATGCGGCGCAGTCCGAGGAAATGGCTTTGAGTGTGCCCGACTCAAACGGAGTCTATGTAGTTCCTGCCTTCGTGGGACTCGGAGCACCGTACTGGGATCCGTATGCCAGAGGCGCAGTTTTGGGAATCACAAGGGGCGCAAACAAATATCACCTTGTCAGGGCGACACTTGAGTCAATGGCATATCAAACAAAGGACCTGATAGATGCCATGACGGAGGATCTCGGAGAGAAAATGCAGGCGCTCAAGGTTGACGGCGGTGCCTGCGCAAACAACTTCCTTATGCAGTTTCAGTCGGACATCCTCGGCTGCGAGGTAAAACGTCCGGAATGCATCGAAACAACATCCCTTGGTGCGGCTTATCTGGCAGGACTTGCAACAGGCTACTGGGAAAGTAAGGAGGCTGTAATAGAGAACTGGCAGGTCGACCGAAGCTTTACACCGAGCATGGCAGAGGAAAGAAAATCCGAGCTTCTCTCGGGATGGAAAAAGGCAGTCAGCTGTGTTGCGGGCTGGGCAAAATAAGTCCTTGCGAGAAATAAAATTTGCAAGTGAATAAGTAATAAGTTTATTTTCAGTTTATAATAAAGATGTAAGGGAAACAAAATGGGTGAAATTAAGCAAAGAGATTATATGTTTGACACCTTCAGAGGGCTTCTGATGTGGTCGATTCCGATATCGCATTTCACAAGGGTTGCCGGAAATTTTCATCAGGCATCTCTTAGCGGAGTGATATACATAACGATAAATGTTTTTGTAATGCAGGCATTTGTATTCCTGTCGGGATATTTCTCCAAAAAACCGGATCGTTCAAAGGAAACATCGTTCCATACCTTTATGTGGCCATACCTCTTGGGAATACCGTTCTTTTATTTGGTAAGAATGTTAATATTCGGAAACGCAAATTGGAATCTTGACCAGCCTCCGTTTGCACTCTGGTATCTGTGGGCGTTATTTTTCTACAGGTATTTCACAAAGGAGTGGATGAAAATACCGTATATACTTGAGCTGAGCATAGTCCTCTATCTTTTTGCGGGACAGATTCCGTTCCTGACGGGCACGCTCGGACTCGGAAGGATGGTTTCGTATTTTCCGTTCTTTGTTATGGCAGTATACTGCACGGGAGATCAGCTAAAGAAGCTGCAATGCCTCAAAAAATGGCACTGTGTGCTGCTTGCTGCGGTGCTGCTTGGCATTTCATGCGTTTTGGCATTCTGTGTACCTCAGCTTCCGGTAGGCTTTTATCTGCTCAAGACGACGGCCGCGAGTATCGGCATCCCATGGTATTGGGATATTTTCGGCAGATTGATGATTTTGTTTTTGGCATGGGGCTGGATAATTCTGATGGTAAACATTTTGCCGAGTAAAAAAAATTATCTCGCATATGTCGGAATGAACACAATGCCGATATACATTCTTCACCTTATTGTGCGATACTTAGTAAAGGTTAACGGTATCGGCTTCGGCATTATCGACACGAGCAATCCTGTCGTATACTACCTTATGATAATCGGACTCGCATCGCTGTGTTCAATCGTATTTTCATCAAAGCCGGTTGCAGCCGTATATGATTTTGTGGTCGAGGGCACATGGAAGCTTTTCCTGTGGCTGCTCGCCCGTGCGATTGACCTAATGGCACTTGTACATATACCTGTAAACGGCATAAAGGAATGGACACTCGCTACGATCGGTAGTATAGAAAGCAACGGAGAGACTTCCGTGAAATAAATAAATACATAAAAGTGTTTGAGGGGAGTGATTCTATGATAAAAAAACTCATAAAGTATATAGGCGAATACAAAAAACCTACCGTGCTCACCCCTATCTTTGTTTTGCTGGAATCAGGAACAGAAATTCTGATTCCTCTTTTAATGGCAAAACTCATAGATAACGGTATAGATGCGGGCGATATGGGAGTGATTGCAAAATATGGATTGATATTGTTTGTGCTGGCGTTGTTGGCAATGGTTTTCGGTGCAGCTGCGGGCATGACGGCATCCTTTGCTTCGGCAGGCTTTGCAAAGAATGTCAGACAGGCGTTATACTACAAGATACAGGGCTTCTCGTTTTCGAGCATAGACAAATTTTCCACGGCAAGCCTTGTTACCAGACTTACCACTGACACCTCGAATGTTCAGCAGGTCTTTCAGATGATGACCAGAATTTGCTTCCGTGCACCTGCAATGCTGATATTTACGCTTGTGGCGGCATTCA
>CAZQSP010000091.1:0-4347 GCA_964596085.1 uncultured Oscillospiraceae bacterium | reverse complement strand
AATGCCTCCTGCGGCACCTCTACAGTGCCGAACTGTCTCATTCGCTTCTTGCCCTCCTTCTGCTTTTCGAGCAGCTTCTTCTTTCTGGAAATATCGCCGCCGTAGCACTTGGCAATTACATCCTTGCGGTATGCTCTTACCGTCTCTCTGGCTATGACCTTCTGTCCGATTGCCGCCTGGATAGGTACCTCAAACTGGTGCATAGGTATTATCTCCTTCAGCTTTTCGCAGACAAAGCGACCTCTCGCATATGCGTTGGATTCGTGCACTATCATCGAGAACGCATCGACAAGCTCGCGGTTGAGCATGATGTCCAGCTTGACGAGCTGCGATTTTTCGTAACGGTCGAACTCGTACTCAAGCGAGCCGTAGCCGCGTGTCTTGGATTTCAGGGCATCGAAAAAGTCATATATTACCTCGTTCAGCGGCATATCATAGTGAAGCTGAACCCTCGTCGGCGTGATATATTCCATATGGAGCATCGTGCCTCTGCGCTGCTGACACAGCTCCATAATGCTTCCCACATAATCGTTCGGTATCATTATATTCGCCTTTACCATAGGCTCCTCTATATGGTCTATCTCCTGAGGAGTAGGCAGATTTGACGGATTTTGGAGCATTTCCACGCTTCCGTCCGTTTTTACGACCTTGTATATAACGCTCGGCGAGGTCGTGATAACCCCCAGATTAAACTCTCTTTCGAGTCTTTCTACGATTATCTCCATATGCAAAAGCCCGAGGAAGCCGCAGCGGAAGCCGTAGCCCAGTGCCTGTGAGGTCTCCGGCTCAAAGTTGAAGGCTGCATCGTTGACCTGAAGCTTTTCGAGAGCATCCTTTACACCCTCATATTTTTCACCCTCGGCAGGATAAATGCCGCAGTAAACCATCGACTGCACCTTCTTGTAGCCCGGAAGCGGCTCATCTGTCGGATCCGAATCCAAGGTTATGGTATCGCCGACTCTGGCATCGGCAACCTGCTTGATCGAGGCACAGATATATCCTACCTCTCCGGCGCGAAGCTGCTTGGTAGGTACTAAGCTCGGCGCACAAATTCCGACCTCGGTGACCTCGTATTTCTTGTTTGTTGCCATCATACGGATGATGTCACCCTTTTTTACGCAGCCGTCCTTGATTCTGGCATATATGATAACTCCCAAATAGTTGTCATACTTGGAGTCGAAGATAAGAGCCTTGAGCTTTCCGTTTTCATCCCCGTCCGGTGCCGGTATCGCATCTATGATTCTTTCCAAAAGCTCCTCTATACCCAAGCCCGTCTTTGCCGAAATCAGCGGTGCATCCTGAGCATCCAGACCGATTATCTCCTCGATTTCCTCCTTGCATTCGTCAGGTCTTGCGGAGGCAAGGTCCATCTTGTTCAGTATAGGCAGTATCTCGAGATTCTCGTCAAGTGCCAGATACACATTTGCCAGGGTCTGCGCCTCAACACCCTGCGTGGCATCCACCACGAGCACAGCACCCTCGCAGGCAGCCAGCGAGCGCGATACCTCATAAGTAAAGTCCACGTGACCCGGCGTGTCGATCAGATTGTAGATATACTCGTTCCCGTCCTTTGCCTTGTATACAAGCCTTGTTGTTTGCAGCTTTATTGTGATTCCTCTTTCTCTTTCGAGATCCATATTATCAAGGAACTGCTCCTTCATATCGCGCTCGGCAACAAGCCCCGTCTTTTCTATCAGCCTGTCGGCAAGGGTCGATTTGCCGTGGTCAATATGCGCTATTATGCTGAAATTTCTGATATATTTCTGATAATCCATACTCGTATGTCCCTCTTGTTTCATTTTTTTTGAAGCTCTGCTTATGCCGTTTCTCCGCTAGGCGGAGCTTGTCTTTTCTGCGGCAATGTGCATACTTAGACATAGTATATTTTAATGCATAGGTTGGAAAATTTCAACTTTTTTTGACGAAAATGCACCCTCAAGCTCGATGATTTCGGAGGAACGCTTGTCCACAGTCAAAAAAGCCGCGGTGACAGCAAAAAATAATACGGCTGTGATTATAAATTCAATTATTCTTTTCATATTTTTTCCTTCCTCGTGCTTTCCGAATATGGCTGTGCTCAGGTCTGCGCAGCTCCACTCACATCCCCGGCTGTTATGCCTCGCTGTGCTTTAGAGTATCTGCCAATATCTTAGCGAATATCTCGGCAGTGCTTCTCACATCCTCTATGTCGTTTCTGTTATAGCCGATTTCCAGCAGCATATATTTTGATGACAGATTTTGATTGTATCTATAGCCTCTCTCCATAATTTTACCGGTAAAGCCCTTGTAATCCCTTGCCGCCGTCTCGTTCATTTTCTTGATAAATGCCAGATTGCTCTCGTAGGTTTCCACCGCATTGCTCACCACATAAGAATATTTTGCGCAGCTCTTGCCCGACAGTGATACCGTCGCTGCCTTGGACTCGCCCGAAACAGCATCTCGATGCAGGTCGATAACGCATTCTATGCTCGGATATTTTTTCAGCAGCGCCTCCGTTGTCTCATACGAGCGGCTGTATGCCTGGTTGTATGATTTTTCGTCGTGAAGTGTCATATCGTGAACACACGGAACTCCTGCCTTATCAAGCGTTTTTGCAAGAACCTCTCCGGCATCTCTTACTGTGTTCAGCTTTCCCTTTTTGTGATAATTGCCCTCAGAGGACGGCAGATATGCCTCTGTGGCATGCGTATGTACTATCAAAACGACCGGTTCCCTTCCGAAAACACGAGGCTCCATATCCTCGGTATCGTTTGCTACCACCTGTATTTCTTTCTTTGACACCGCTTCCTTGCCGGAAGCCGTGCCCTTTTTCGTACTGCCCTCAGCATTTGAGCTGCCCTCGCCAAGCTTTGCCTCCGAGGCAGCTGCACCTGCTCTGCTCCCTCCGAGGCCGTCACTCGACGAGATCCCCGTAACGCTCATTGCCGCGGCCTGTGCATCGAGGCTCGGATATGCGGAATTGATGCACATCATGCCGAAGCCCTCCGGGCTGAGCCTTGTTTTCTCCGACAGTGCCGTAATCAGCCCCGTACCCATATTTTCCTTTGGAATTACGGCATACGACAAAATGCTGCTGCAAAAATATATCACAAAAAAGCATTTCACAAAACCCTTCTTCATCAACTCAACTCTCCATACACAAGCTTCCTCATATGCAGCAGGAGTCGGACGTACATAATTCACTCAGCCCCCTGCCCTTTTATGCTGCCGTGCTGTACACTACAGTCACACCTTAGAATATATGCCGGGATGCAAGCTAATATTTATGGCATTTGCTATCACCTCAGAAAAATCTTTGATTATCTGATCTATGTCCGTGGAGGTCACTATCATATCCAGCTCTGTGCTATTCAGGTATTTCTCAAGCTCCTTGTCGTCCAAGCCCCCGAGCCGCTCTGCCGCCTCTGCGATCAGAGTCCTCGCATCTATGACGGTCGGCACTCCTATGGCAATCACCGGGCAGCCGACAGTCCTCTCGCTGATTTCGCGCCTATGATTTCCCATTCCGGCACCGGGCATAATGCCGGTGTCACAAAGCTGCACGGTAGTGCTGAGCCTTCCTATCTCCCTTGCGGCAAGGGCATCTATGGCGATCAGCGCATCAGGCTTTGTCATGGCAACAAGCTGCTCTATCAGCTCTGCGGTTTCCAGTCCTGTCACTCCCGTTACCGACGGGTTGAAGCCACAGACATTTGAATAATCGCTGTCGCCCGTGCATTCAAGCATCTTGAACAAATGCGCGGTTATGTGCACCTTATCGACGGTATGCGGCCCCAGGCTGTCGGGAGTCACTTTTTCATTTCCCAGTCCCACAACGAGCACCTTCAGAAAAAAATCGTGCCTTACAAAGCCTGAAAGCTCGTCGGAAAGAACCGCCGCAGCACGTTCCTTTATCCGCTCCCGGGGCTCAAGCATACCCTGTACCTCTATCGTTACGTATCTGCCCTTACGCTTCCCGAAAGCACGCTCGCCCTGCTCGTCGGTGATTTCAATAGCCGTCACCGATATATCCTCGTCGGGCTGTGAGCGTTTTATGATATATCCCGTGCTGTTTCGCTCGGTGCCTGCAAGCTCTCCGTCCTTGCCTGCCTCAGTGCCCTCTGCTCGCATTTTTTCCAGCATTTCCGCAGCTTCAACCGCCAAATCCGTCCTGTAATTCATATCCTCTTTATTTTTGCTCCTTTTTTTCTCCGTTTTCTGATTATTTTTCTATTTTTCCCTTGCAAAGCCTGCATTATTCGTATATAATTCAAATTGCGAATTTATGTCCTCCGCACACACAAATACGATGTGGAGGTACAAGCTAAAATAATATAAAGTGGGGTGAAAAATAATGGCAAACATTAA
>CAZQSP010000090.1:0-4356 GCA_964596085.1 uncultured Oscillospiraceae bacterium | reverse complement strand
GTATAATCAGGGATATAATCCTGGGGGCTGTTCCTCCTGCGATGTTTTCCAATCCTATATACGCCATTACTGCAATATTGACCTGTCTCGTGGTTTTTATACCGCAGGTGCGCGATTTTCTTGAACGCAGCTCTGCCATTATGCTTTGGGCTGATTCCATCGGTCTTGGAATTTTTACGGTTTCGGGGGCGATGCGCGCCTTTGAGGTCTCTGCTGAGCCTACGGTCTTTTTGGCTGTCTTTGTAGGTGTCATCACCGGTGTCGGCGGCGGACTGCTGAGAGATATGATGGCAGGTGAAACGCCCTACATCTTTGTAAAGCATATATATGCCACCGCGGCGATTGCCGGGGGGCTGTTCTTCTGCCTCCTGCGCCCGTTTGCAAAGCCTTATATCGCTATGCTCTGCGGTGCGGTCCTCGTGGTTATAATCAGGCTCTTGGCTTCGCATTACAGGTGGAGCCTTCCCAAGCCCGGAAGCAGGGGAGGTGCAAAATGAAAACTCACGCCATAATTCCTATCTTTATTCCTCACAAGGGCTGCCCCAACGACTGTGTCTTTTGCAATCAAAAGCGAATAACCTCAAGAAGCGACGAGGTTACACCGGAGGGTGCTCGCAATACGATAGAGCAGCACCTCTCCACGCTTGAGACTATGCAGCTCGAGGCTGTGGAGCTTGCTTTTTTCGGCGGCTCCTTCACAGGGCTTGAGCTTGACGAGCAGCGGTCTTTTTTGGCTCTTGCCAAGGAATATAAGGATGCCGGAAGGATAGACAGCATCCATCTTTCCACACGACCGGACTACATCAATGAGGAAATACTGGACAATCTCAAGTCGTTTGATGTCGATGTGATAGAGCTTGGAGTCCAGTCGTTTGACGAGGAGGTTCTGAGGCTCTCGGGCAGGGGGCACGATGCAGCCTGCGTATACAGGAGCTCACGCCTCATAAAGGACTACGGCTTTTCTCTGGGCATTCAGCTTATGATAGGTCTGCCCGGCGACTCTATGGAAAAGTGTATATACTCTGCAAGGGAGGCTGTGTCACTTGCTCCTGACATAGCCCGTCTGTATCCTACGGTCGTGATAAAGCAAACCGCTCTGTACGAGGCATATTTGGCAGGCTCATATATGCCGCTTGATGAGTCGGAGGCGGTGCTTCGTACAAAGGCGATGTACGAAATACTGGATGCTGCCGGAATAAATATAATACGTGTCGGCCTAAAGTCGGGCGATATAATCTCCTCGGAAAAGGGCTTTCACCCTGCTTTTCGGCAGCTAGTGGAGGGACTCATCGCCAGAGAAAGACTTGAGAGTGAGCTGATTGCGGCGGCAGCGGGGCTTTCCGGCGAGCAAAGGGTACTTTTCATATCGAACGAAAAATGCTATAATAATATGTTCGGTCACTGCGCCGTAAATCGCAGATATTTTGAGGAAAAGTATCCAAGCCTCAAAATCAGCTATTGCACGGCTCCAAGCCTGAGGAACAATGAATATAAGGTTGAATTTCAGCTATAAATGTAAAGGAGAAGGAATATGAAAGCAGTTGTAACGGTAATCGGTAAAGACATGGTCGGCATACTTGCACGTGTATCCTTGACGTGTGCCGAAAATAACGCCAATGTGCTCGAGGTAACTCAGTCAATTCTCGACGGGTACTTTTGCATGGTTATGGTAATAGACATAGGTGCTATGAGCTGTGAGATCCACACACTCCAAAGGAGCTTGCAGGAGGCTGTTCCCGACATGGTTGTTCACGTTATGCACGAGGACATCTTCAATTCCATGCACAGGATTTAGCCGGCAGGTCTGCGGATATAGCTCCGCTGTGCTTGCGCACTAGAAAATACCGCGACAAATAAGTAAATTATGGGGGTAAAGCGTAAATGGTAAATTTCAATGACATAATGGAAACAATCACGATGATCCAGGAGGAAAATCTCGACATACGGACCATTACGATGGGGATTTCACTTTTGGACTGTGCCGACAGCGATATCGACCGCTCCTGCGAAAAGATATTCAACAAAATATATACCAACGCAAAGGAGCTTGTTGCCACAGGCGAATTTATAGAGAGGAAATATGGTATTCCGATAGTAAACAAGCGTATAAGCGTTACACCTATTGCAATGCTGCTTGCCGCAAGCGGCGGCGATCCGGTCAAATATGCAAAGACTCTCGACCGTGCCGCAAAGGCGGTCGGAGTCAATTTTATAGGCGGCTTCAGCGCATTGGTTCAAAAGGGCTTCAGTGCCGGAGACAGAGAGCTCATCGAGGCTATCCCTCGCGCACTTGCCGAAACCGAGTATGTATGCTCGTCTGTGAACATCGGCTCCACCAAGGCAGGCATCAATATGGATGCCGTTGCAATGATGGGCTCGGTGGTAAGACAGGCTGCCGAGCTGACCAAGGACAGGCAGTGCATAGGAGCGGCAAAGCTTGTGGTATTCTGCAACGCTCCCGAGGACAATCCGTTTATGGCAGGTGCCTTCCACGGTGTGGGTGAGCCTGACGTAGTCCTCAATGTCGGGGTATCCGGTCCCGGTGCGGTTCGTGCGGCGCTCGCAAAGCTTCCAGGCGATGCCCCTCTCAACGAGGTTGCGGAGCTTATCAAAAAAACTGCCTTCAAGATTACTCGTATGGGGCAGCTCGTGGGCAGTGAGGCATCTCGTATGCTGGGAGTTCCTTTCGGCATAATTGATCTCTCACTTGCACCTACACCGGCTATCGGCGACTCCGTTGCTCATATATTGGAGGAGATAGGTCTGGAGGAGTGCGGAACACACGGCACTACCGCAGCCCTCGCAATGCTCAACGATGCGGTCAAAAAAGGCGGCGTGATGGCTTCCTCGTCAGTAGGCGGACTCTCGGGCGCATTTATACCGGTCACCGAGGATGCCGGTATGATCTCGGCTGCCGAAAGCGGCTGCCTGGGCATCGAAAAGCTTGAGGCTATGACGGCGGTATGCTCCGTCGGGCTCGATATGATAGTAATACCGGGAGAAACAGCGGCCGAAACCATCTCGGCGATCATAGCCGACGAGGCAGCAATAGGTATGGTCAACTCCAAGACGACGGCGGTACGCGTTATTCCTGCCATAGGACTGTCAGAGGGGGAACAGCTTGACTTTGGCGGTCTGCTCGGATACGGACCGGTAATGAAGCTCCACACACAGTCCAGCGCAAAGCTCATCAAGCGCGGCGGCAGAATCCCTGCTCCGATGCAGAGCCTAAAGAACTGAACCCACATCTCAGTCAAATTAGCAAATACATCCTTTGAGGCCTTATAGAGCATAAAGCGGCTCGACGAACGCGAACCGCTTTATGCTTTCTTTATTTATTTAAGGACTTTTATCGGTCTTACTCAAACATTTCTTCAAATTCCTTCATATCCACAGCCTCGCCGTTTTCACGCCTAGCCAAGGCTGCCTTGACCTTTTCAAAGTTTTCCTTTGTAAGATTGGATCTGCGGATAATCAGTGCAACCAAAATCATTGCAGCTCCCGGTATTACCACAAAGGCGTTCTCAAGCCACGAAAGTGCAAGCGGTGTCTGCACGGCAAGCTCGCTGTTAAAGCCGGCAAGCTCCAAAATAATGCCGAGCATCTGCATACCGAAGGCAATCGAAAGAGATTCTGAGAGTGCCTGCAGGGAGATAACCGCTCCGGAATGCTTTGAGCCGGAAAGCAGCTCCTCAACCTCGCATACATCGTATATCATCGACGGCATAAGCTGCCAATATGTAGCGTTTGCCATGGCATAGAGGAAGCAGACAAATATCAGAATCGGATATGAGTCAACACCTATCAGTCTGGTAGCTATCATAAGCACTCCGCAGCTTGCCATCACCCATTTGAACAAATCCTTTTTGTCAAGCCTGGTGCCGAGCTTTGCGATAAACGGCACGGTTGCCACTCCCAAAACCGTAATCAGCAGCAGCACCGCCGAAATCGCCTTTTCACTCATTCCCATATTAAAGGTCATAAAGAAAACGCGGTCTGAGGAGAAGGTGATGTTTGCAATCAAATACGCAAGGCTCGAGCCTACTATGAGCTGTACCGGCTTCATTTTCAAAAGCTGCCAGTATTCCTTGAACATATCCGCATAAACTCTGATTATGTTTTCTCTCTCCTTCTTGGGCTTGACGAAATTTTTCACATCGTCGTTTTTGATGAACCAGGCGCAGACAAAGAGTGCCGCAGCACCGCACGCGCCCACTATCAAGCCGATCATCGACCACGAGCTCTCGAGCGTTTTGCCCCTGCTTACAAAGTAGTCAACCAATATCGACGGCAGCACCATACCGATACACATACCGAGCTGATTGAATACATAGGAAAACGAACGCAATACCGTTC
>CAZQSP010000089.1:0-4413 GCA_964596085.1 uncultured Oscillospiraceae bacterium | reverse complement strand
TCGTCCGTACCAGAATCGCATCCAACCGTTCGCCTTGGCTGATGAACACCGAGGTAGGCGAGATTTATACAGTTCCTATTTCGCACGGTGAGGGTCGTTTTATGGCTGATTCCGCGCTGCTCCGTGAGCTTGCGGATAAGGGTCAGATAATAAGCCAATATGTAGATCTCAGCTCAAACCCGACGGACAAGATACAGTTCAATCCTAACGGCTCCGACTGGGCTGTAGAGGGTCTGGTTTCACCTGACGGCAGAGTCCTCGGCAAGATGGGACACTCCGAAAGAATCGGAAACGGACTGTATAAGAATGTGCCGGGCAAATTCGATATGAAGCTGTTTGAATCTGCCGTGACATATTTCAAATAGCAGACAAGAAGAGTACGGGATGGTGAAAAATCTCTCTTTTGCAAGGGAGATTTTTCCATTTCCAAGACTTATACCGCTTGCCTTCATCGCCTCATCAACGAGAAGCCGCAGACAATAAGTATTATTCCCAGCATTATGAGCCACGCCCTTGGCGGCAGAAACAGTGCACATAGCGTGACCAGACCGAAGATAAGAAGGACAAAACCGACATCCTGAGTTTCCTTACATATCTTGAAGCATTTCTTTTTCTTAGGTTTGCAATTATAATTGTTTCCCATTTTATCACCTCTGTCAATATATGCTCAAATACGCTGACCTGTGCATAGAGCCGTGCAGCCTTCCTTTGGATAGATAAGTACGGCTTTTCAAGGCGCTTTTTTTGTGCTATCATATTATGGAGCGTTAGTGTCACACAGACATATACGGCTCAATATATTTGAAAACAATGCAGATAAAACGGAGAAAAGAGGATGAGAAACATTTTTATCGTAAATCCGAAGGCAGGACAGGGAAAAGGAGACGAGAGCTTTACAAAAAAGCTTCGGCAGGCTGCTGCGCACGGGGGACACGAGCTTGAAATTTATACGACGGCAGGAGTCGGAGATGCGGAGGTCCTGACTGCACAGCTTGCGGAGGAAAGGAAGAACGGGGAAAAACTCAGGATATATGCCTGCGGTGGAGACGGAACCTTGAACGAGGTCTTGAACGGGGTGCTGAGAAGCGAGGCAGACAAGGTTTCGATAGGGGTGATACCTATAGGAACCGGAAACGATTTTTGCAGAAACTTTCCGGAGGCGAACGACTTTATGGATATAGAGGCGCAGCTAAATGCCGAGGAGCACCGCTGCGATGCGATACGCTACAGCGGCAGGATAAACGGAACACAGCAGACGAGATACTGCTGCAATATGCTCAACGTAGGCTTTGACTGCAACGTTGTCGATATGACGGCTCGAATGAAAACCTATCCTATGATTTCCGGCTCGATGGCATATCTCTTGTCCGTATTTGCTATTTTTGCAAAAAAAGAAGGGGCAGATCTACGTATAGAGACTGACGGACAGACGGTGCACGACGGGCCTCTGCTGCTTACGGCAAGTGCAAACGGGAGCTTTTACGGCGGCGGCGTTAAGGGCGCACCAACTGCTCGAGTCGACGACGGATTTATGGATATAAATGTGGTTCGTGATATAAAAAGGCTCAAATTTCTGAAGCTGTTTCCGTATTACGCAAAGGGTACACATTTGCAGGTGGAGGGCATAGACAGCATCCTGTACACCGCACAGATAAAAAAACTAGCAATAACACCCAATAATGGAAGTATGAGACTTTGTGCGGACGGCGAGATAACGGATGCGGGGCGAATTGAGGCCGAAACAGTGCCCGGGGCATTTGACTTTCTTGTCCCGAAAAAGCAAGGGGAATAAGTATGACATTTGAAAGAAAGAATGAATTTGGAGCAATAAAATTAAATGATTCCATATTTGCACAGCTTGTGCAGACAGGAATTGCCAAATGCGGCAGCAGAGCCTTTCTTGCCTCCGAGAAGGGAAGGCTGCTGGGAAGCCAAGGCAGCAAGCCGGGATTGAACGAGATATCCGCAAATATCAAGCTCAAGGATGAAAAGCTGTACTACAGCCTGGAGCTTTGTATAATAATGTCCTTCGGTGCAAGCATAAACGAGACGACAAGAGAAATACTGGACTATATAGAATATGAAATGAGGGGTCTGCTGCCCGATAAGGACGGAAGAATAGTTCTGCGAATAGTGGGAATAAAATCAAAAAAAATTGCTGAAAGAAATCTAACTCTTGTCAGAGAGTACAAGGTCGAGGCAGAAAATGAAGCTTAATGACAGCGTAGCTACACTGAGGGGTGTCGGAAGCAAAAGAGCGGAAGCACTGAAAAAAATGAATATAGAGACGATAGAGGATATGCTTTTCTTTTTTCCTCGTCGCTATGAGGACAGAAGGCAGCTCGTGAATATAATGCAGGCAGAGCCGAACAGAGATGCCCTGCTCAGGGTACGTATATGCTCAAAGCAGCTTGTCGGCAATCCATACAGCAAAAAGAGGCTTCTCAAGCTGCTTGCCGAGGACAGCACGGGTACTGTGGAGCTGCTGTTTTTTAACGGAAAATACCTTGCCGATTATTTTCAGCCGGGTCAGGAGCTGGTGCTTTTCGGAAAAATCAGCTTAAACAACGGCCGCCGTCAAATGGCTCATCCCGAGTTTCACAAACCTGGGGACAAGGATGATATACGGGGTCTGCTGCCGGTATATCCGCTGACGGAGGGAATACGCCAAAATCAAATGCGTGCCTGGCAGAGTGAGATAAAAAACAGCGGAGGCTATGAGCAGGCGGAGGACTGCCTTCCGCCCTCTATAGCTGCGCAGGCTCGACTGTGCAGTCCCGAGTACGCACTCAAAAACATACATTTTCCGACGGACGAGCGCAAGCTGCTTGAGGCAAGATACCGCCTTATATTTGAGGAGCTGCTCGTACTGGAAACGGGGCTGTTTTATATCAAGCACGGTGCGAAGAATGAGGATAAGGAGGCTTGCGTGTGTTCGGCTGTCTCTGTCAGAGAATTTGAAGAAGCCTTGAGCTTTCGTCTGACAGCCGGGCAGAAAAGGGTGTTTGCCGAGATAGAAAAGGATATGCAGTCGCCGAGGGTAATGAACAGGCTTGTGCAGGGTGATGTGGGCTCAGGCAAAACAGCCGTTGCGCAGATGGCAATGTTCAAGGCAGTCAAAAGCGGCTTTCAGGCGGCAATGATGGCACCGACGGAGCTTTTGGCAAAGCAGCATATAGCGACCCTAAAACGCGATTTTGAACCCTTCGGAATCAGAGCCGAGCTTCTGTGCAGTGCGACGGGAGCCAAGGAGAGAGCAGAGCTTTTGCGTGAGCTTGCCGAGGGAAAAATAGATATTTTGGTGGGAACTCATGCTGTAATTCAAGCGGATGTTATTTTCAGCAGGCTCGGGCTTGTGATCACGGACGAGCAGCACAGATTCGGGGTCAATCAGCGCGCACTGCTTTCTCAGAAGGGGAAAAACCCGGATGTCCTGGTAATGACCGCAACTCCGATACCCAGAACTCTCGCCGTGATACTGTACGGCGATATGGATATTTCCGTAATAGACACGCTTCCGTATGGCAGAAAAGCTGTAAGAACCTTTGCCAGAGACGAGAAGGCAAGAGAAAAGATATACGATTTTGTGTACGAGCAGGTAAAGCAGGGCAGGCAAGCCTATGTGGTCGCTCCGCTGATAGAGGAATCCGAGAATATAGAGTGCAGGTCCGCAGAGGAGCTTTATGAGGAGCTTTGTACAAAATATCCGAGGCTCAAAATCGGCTTGGTACACGGCGGAATGAAGCAGCAGCAGAAGGATGAGGTGATGACGGCTTTTGCGGGCGGCAGCATTGATATTTTGGTTTCGACCGTAGTGATAGAGGTCGGAATAGATGTGCCCAATGCTGCGGTTATGGTGGTAGAAAACAGCGAGCGCTTCGGACTGGCACAGCTCCATCAGCTCAGAGGCAGAGTCGGCAGGGGTGAGCATCAGTCATATTGCATTTTGATTTCCGCAAGCGACAGTGCCGATGCAAAAAAGAGAAATGAAATAATGTGCGCTACGACGGACGGCTTTGTTATTGCAGAGGAGGATTTGAAGCTGCGCGGACCGGGCGAGCTGTTCGGAACACGTCAGCACGGACTGCCGGAGCTGAATATAAGTGATTTGGTCAGAAATACCGAAATACTCGAAAAGGCGAAGCTCGTCGCCTCGGAGCTGATTGATAAGGACCCCGAGCTTTCCTCAGCCGAAAACGCTCTGCTCAAGGCAAGAGTAAAAAAAATGTTCGGCGAACGCATACAGCTCCGACTCTGAAAGCATACACGAGAGCGTGATTTGAACATAGCAAAGGACCTTGAGCTTTTCCCAAGGTCCTTTGCCGTTTATCCAAAGTGCTTGATTATCTTCCGGACAACTGCTTTTCAGCCATTTCAACTAATTTCTTAGTCATATAGCCGCCAACATATCCG
>CAZQSP010000088.1:0-4514 GCA_964596085.1 uncultured Oscillospiraceae bacterium | reverse complement strand
AAATAGACGATGAGCAGACCAAGGCAAGAATAGACAGGCTGCACGAGATAAACCTGTTCAAGCTTCGTTTTATGGATTGCTTCGAGTACACACCGGACTAAGATATGCCCGACTAAGACATACCGTGTTGAAATACAACGAACTGAGTCGGAAAATAAAAATGTAATAATTTCGTTTATCTTTTTTACTCTTTTCATTTTTTCGCCTTCCTTGCTGCAAAGGGTTGTCGAAGGTGCGGGAAAAGCTGATATTAGCAGGAATGAATTTATAAATCAATGCAGCTTGCAAAAAAATCGAAAGAAATAACGTAAATAAATTGAAAAAAGCTTAAAAATTATATATAATGTTCTGAGAAATGTAAAAGCTACTAATATCAATGGAAAAGAGGAGATATATAATGGGATTTGCGACAGAAGTTGGAATTGACTTGGGTACAGCCAATGTACTTGTGTATATAAAAGGTAAGGGCATCGTATTGAACGAGCCCTCGGTGGTAGCTATAAACAGCGACACAGATGAGATACTTGCGGTGGGTGAGGAAGCCAGACAGATGCTCGGCAGAACACCTGCCAACATCGTTGCGGTCAGACCTCTGCGAGACGGCGTTATTTCCGATTACGATATAACTGAGAGAATGCTCAAATATTTCATCCGTAAGACCTGTGGCGGCAACCGCTTTTTCAAGCCCAAAATTATGGTATGCGTACCGAGCGGCGTAACCGAGGTTGAAAAGCGTGCTGTCAAGGAGGCAGCGGCGCAGGCAGGAGGCAAGGAGCACGTTTTTCTGATGGAAGAGCCTATTGCCGCAGCTATCGGTGCGGGTCTTGACATCTCAAGGCCGGACGGAGTAATGGTTATAGATATAGGCGGCGGCACAACGGATATTGCCGTTATATCGCTCGGCGGTATAGTTGCCAGCACATCCGTCAAGATTGCCGGCGATAAGTTTGATGAAGCGATCATCAAGTATATGCGCAAGGAGCACAAGCTGTATATAGGAGAGAGAACCGCTGAGGAGCTGAAGCTCACCATCGGAACAGCTTTCCCGCGCGAGCAGCTTGTCAAAAAGGAATGCAGAGGCAGAGACCTTGTCACGGGCTTGCCTAAGAGTGTAGAGGTATCGTCGGATGAGATGATGGAGGCACTTGAGGAGCCTTTGTATACAATTTGCGAGGCAGCGCATAACGTCTTGGAGATAACTCCGCCGGAGCTTGCGGCGGACATAAGCAATTCCGGCATTGTCATCACAGGCGGTGGCGCACTTTTGCATGGAATAGACAAGAGAATTGAGGACAGAACCGGAATCAAGGTTACTGTTGCAGAGGACCCTAAATCGTGTGTTGCGGTTGGAACAGGAAAATCACTGGATATTCTTGACAAGCTGGAAAACAGCGCACTTAACAGAAGGGCACCTTATCTTTAGAAAAAGCTCAGCGTCCCTTTTTGGGACGCTGTTTTTATGGAGGAAATGAAATGAAGCTGGAGCTTATAGCAACCGCAAGCTTTGGACTCGAAGCGGTGGTAAAACGCGAAATAGAGAGGCTGGGGTACAGAATAATAAAAACGGAGGACGGCAAAATCACCTTTATGGGAGACGAGAGAGCAATCGTCAGGGCAAATCTGTGGCTTCGCTGTGCTGACCGTGTGCAAATAAGACTCGGAGAGTTTATGGCATATGAGTTCGAGGAGCTTTTTCAGCAGGTAAAGGGAATTGCCTGGGAGGAATGGATTCCTGCCGACGGCAGGTTTGTAATGAACGGCTCCTCGGTCAAGTCAAAGCTGTCGAGCGTACCTGCCTGCCAATCGGTTGCCGAAAAAGCCGTCATAGAACGTCTGAGCGAGGTGTACGGACTGGAGCATTTTGAAAAGAGCGGAGCGCTGTATGACATAAAAATAACGATATTAAAGGATAGAGCTACGGTAACACTGGATACTACCGGCGACGGGCTTCACAAACGTGGCTACAGGCAGCACAGCGTTGAGGCACCCATCAAGGAAACCCTTGCGGCAGCGCTGGTAGAGCTGTCATTTTGGAACAAGGACAGAATACTGTCGGATCCGTGCTGCGGCTCGGGTACGATTCCTATAGAGGCGGCTATGATAGCGAGGAACATTGCCCCGGGAATAAGCAGAAGCTTTGTTGCAGAGGAATGGGAGGCGATCCCCGAGCGGCTGTGGCGAGAGGAACGAAGGGCAGCCTTTGAGGCGATAGACAACGACTGCAGGCCGAAGCTTTTCGGGCTGGACATAAACCCGAGTGCGGTCGCCGCAGCGAAGGCGAATGCCGAGCTTGCAGGAGTTGACGACTGCATCACATTCGCGACAGCGGATGTGGCGGCGATGCGCACACGCAGCCAAGGCGGTGTAATAGTCACAAATCCGCCTTACGGAGAACGAATCGGCGACAGGGGCGGCATTGACAGAATATATGAAGCATATAAACGCTTTCTTGCCGAGAATCCAACGTGGTCGCTCTTTACGGTGACAGCGGATAAGACAATAGAGCGCAAGCTCGGACGTCAGGCAGACAGGCGCAGAAAGCTGTACAACGGCCGACTGGAGGTATGCTATTATCAGTTCCACGGACAAAGACCCGACAAGCGGCTGCCTGTGGCCGAGACCGAGAACGACCCGACAGGAGAAGGGTCTGACAGCTAAGGAGCCAAAATGAATATAAAGATAGACAAGCAATCCAAAACAGCTATATATGTGCAGCTTGCGGGACAGCTAAAAAAACAGATCCTTTCCGGCGAGTTGGCGGTAGGAAGCACGCTGCCCTCAGAGAGGGCGATGGCGAGGCTTCTGTCAGTACACAGGAACACGGTCGTAAAGGCATATACCGAGCTCAAGGCAGAGGAGCTGGTAGAGTCCAAGCAAGGCATAGGATACATAGTAACGGTTCCTGAGGTGGATGACAGGGGCAGCAACAAGCCGCGAGCTGCGACAGGCAGGCACAGCGATGCCGCAGCCTTGACCGAGCCGCCGCAAAGGACAAAAAAGCCGAACAGAGTCCACTGGAAATCCGTGATTAACGACAGATATTTGGATATGCAGGTAACCTTTGACGATCTGTTTCAACGCTTCGGCGAAAAGGACAAAATATCAATGGGCAGCGGAATCGCCTGCCCCGGCATATATGACACAAAGGAAATCGCCGAAAACATAGCGGCAATGATATCCAGGGAGGGCAAAACGCAGTACTTTTACAGCCCGTACAAGGGCGACAAGGCACTCAGATACAAGCTCGTATCCTTCCTGAGCACAAAGGGGATAAAGGCAACTACAGGAGAAATACAGATTTTGAGTGAAACAAACCAGGCTCTGGATTTTGTTGTTATGCTTTTGGTCAAGCCCGGAGATACTGTTATTATGGAGGAGCCGGTGTCGCCGGATGCCTACCGCACAATGGAGCTTGCGGGCGCACATATCAGCACCATACCGGTGGACAGCGACGGAATGGACTGCGACGCACTTGAACGCACAATCATCAAGAAAAGGCCTGTGCTTATTTTCGTAAATTCAAGCTTCCACGACCCTACGGGAGTGATTTTGCCGCTCGAGCGCAGAAAAAAAATCGTAGAGCTTTCAAACACATACAGAATACCCATAGTCGAGGAGGATGCCGCCTCCGAGCTTGTGTATGAGGGAATGAAGCTTCCGCCGCTCAAGGCATTTGACAAGGCGGAAAACGTCATATATATCTACTCGTTCTCGCTCACCTTTGTTCCCGGCCTTTCCCTTGCCTTCGTCGTTGCAAACAGAGATCTGATAGAGAGTCTGAGTTATATGGTTTCGGTGCGTATGATGGCGGTGGACTGGATAACCCAGAAGCTGCTCGCCAAATATTTGAGCGACGGAAGTTATTTTGGTATATTGAACGAATTTCGGGAAAACTATGCCGGTAAGCAAAAAATTGTGTGCGCTGCGCTGGACGAGATGAAGCAATACGGCATATCATACGACAAGCCGCGCGGAGGCGTGTATATTTGGTGCAGACTGCCGAGCGGAGTTGACAGCAAGCAATTCATTGACGAGGCATACAAAAGAGGCTTGTCACTTCTGCCGGGATATGTGTTTTATCCCCTCAAAAACGGGGGCAGGGAGCATATCAGAATAAATTATTCCTTTGAGAGTGAGGACAGACTTGTACGTGGACTTGAAATATTCAAGGAAACACTGAGAGCTGCGACGAGCGGCACACTGGCACATAAAAAATGACCGGAACCGGTACTTTCAAAAAACGCAACGTATAGTAATATTTACTTAGGAAAATGTTACTAAAATATCAAACGAAAACTTACTTTATGCAAATGAAAAGGAGAGACGAAAATGGCAGTAAACTTAAAGGGCAGAAATTTTTTAACACTCATGGATTTTACACCGGAAGAAATCAGATATATGCTTGACCTGGCTCACGATCTTAAGGCTAAGAAAAGAGCCGGCATCCACAATGAGGTTCTGAAGGGCAAGAACATCGTTCTGTTATTCGAAAAGACTTCCACAAGAACAAGATG
>CAZQSP010000087.1:0-4559 GCA_964596085.1 uncultured Oscillospiraceae bacterium | reverse complement strand
CTGTTTTGGTGGACTGGAGAATCACATCGGACGGTGCATCGCTGATCGACGATGCAAGGGCGGACTACGAGATTGCAGAGCCGATGGATCTGATGAAGATCGTTGAGGGACTGCGGTAGAGATTCAGAGACACTTTGGATTGAGACATCCAAAGTGTCTCTTTTGAATTAAATAAAAACCTCTAGGCATATAATAAAAGCATTTTCTTTTAATTAGCATCCGTTTTTTTTGTATATAAGCTATTTTTGCATTGAAAAAGAGCAGTTTGATGGTATAATTAAAAGAAAAAGTGTCCAAAACAGGACAAAATTTGTTGCATAACATAGGAGCGTTCGCAATGGTTTACTCGGCTACTCAGATAGCAAAAAAACTCAATATTTCAAGATCGTATTTATACTACTTGAAGGATAGTGAAATTGTCAAACCGGAGATGAGCGAAAACGGAAGGCTCGTATGGACAGAGGCCGCCGTTAATCAGATTTATGAATATATACAAAAGGGTAATATCGACAAGCTATCGAAGGATGAACCGGAATATAAGACCATAAAGATAAACAATAGGAGGTATTTGGGAAATAAGTATAAACTGTTGCCGTTTATAACAGCAGTTGTAGAGAATGAGTGCGATGAGATTAGCACCGTTGCGGATATATTTGCAGGAACAGGGGCTGTTGCATCCGCATTTACAGAAAAAAAATTGATTACGAATGACAATATGTATAGCAACTACATATGTCATGTGGCTTGGTTCAGCAGTGAAGCTTATTCAAAGGAGAAAATAGTTGCACTGATTTCAGCATATAATTCAATGACGGTCACAGATGACAACTACATGAGCGAAACCTTTGCAGATACATATTTTTCCCTTGAAGATTGCAGGAAAATCGGATATATCAGGCAGGATATTGAAGATAGGTTTGAGAATGGAGATGTCAATGCAAGAGAACACGCATTACTGATAACATCACTGCTATATGCTATGGATAAGATTGCCAACACCTGCGGTCATTATGATGCATATAGACAGGGAGCAGTATTTGATAAACATTTGGAGCTATCGGTTCCGGAACCTAACGATAAGTTAAATGAAAATAATGTGTGCTATAATATGGATACAAACGAGCTTGTTCTGAATATAGAAGCGGATTTGGTATACATTGATCCGCCCTACAATTCAAGGCAGTATTGTGATTCATACCATTTACTGGAGAATGTTGCTCGTTGGGATAAGCCTAATGTTTTCGGGGTTGCAAGGAAGATGGATCGCACATCGTTAAAAAGCGACTACTGTACGCAGAAGGCAACTGAGACATTTGAAAAGCTGATAGATGCTGTTAACGCAAGATACATCTTGCTATCATACAACAATATGGCAGAAAAAGGCAATGACAGATCAAATGCAAAGATAAATGACAAGGATATATTGCGTATATTGAGGAAAAAAGGTAGCGTTAAAATATTTGCAGAGGATTACAAGGCATTTTCTACCGGCAAGTCGGATATTAGAGATAACCAAGAGCGTTTGTTTCTCTGTACCTGCTACGAACACAAAAAGGAAGTAATACCTTCGGCTCTTAATTATACAGGTGGAAAGTATAAATTGCTCCCACAGCTTTTGCCACTTTTTCCAAAGGATGTCGATGAAGCTGTAGATCTCTTTTGTGGTGGGTGTAATGTCGGAATCAACTTAAATTGCAAGAAGGTCAGGTTTAACGATTCAAACGAGAATTTAGTTGGTCTATTAAATGTATTTAAGCGTTTGCCTAAAGAAACGATATTTGACCATCTATATGCAACCATCGAAGAATACGGACTTTCGTTAGTAAGTAAAAACGGATATAGCTACTACGGCTGTGAGAGTTCTACCGGATTGGCTTCATATAACAGAGATGGATATAACAGGCTCAGAGACCAGTTCAACAAAAGGAAAGAGCGAGATGATGAATACTATTTAATGCTGTACCTGCTGATAGTATATGCTTTCAACAACCAACTGAGATTTAACAAAAAAGGTGAGTTTAATCTGCCCGTCGGTAAGAGAGATTTTAATTCAAGGATGCAGAAAAAACTGTCAAAGTTTCTCGATCGTATCAAAAACGGTGACTACGAATTTATAGCAGGCGATTTTCGAGGAATCAGCTTGGAGGAGTATACGGACAAGAGCTTTTTTTACGCCGATCCGCCGTATTTGATTGCCTGTGCGACATATAATGAGCAAGAAGGATGGACGGAACAGGACGAGAGGGATTTGCTCTCATTTTTAGAAGAAGCAGACAAAAAAGGTATCCGCTTTGCGTTGTCAAATGTCTTAGAGAGCAAAGGCAAGAAAAATGAAATATTGGTTGATTGGATAAGAAAAAATCATAAATTTAAAATGATATCGCTGGAACATAATTACAACAACTCCAACTATCAAACAAGCAGAGACGGCATAACAAGGGAAGTGTTGGTGACAAATTATTGATAAGGAGGATTGCTTATGTCAAACCAAATCAGTTTTAAGAGCTATTGTTGGTCGATTGGGACAACGAGCTATAGGACGGAGCGCTTTAATCTGAACATTGAGCTGCAGTTGAAGCTATTAAAAGAGTTTAGAAATCTCCCACAAAACAAAGGGAAAATGTGGACGGGGAATACTGCGTTTCAAAAGGAGTATTACAAGTTCCTTAGAGACAAGGACTTTGTCAAAGGCGATGCCGAGAGACCAGACAAGGATGCCAGAGAAAAGACATCGGGGCTAAGGGATATAGGGCTTCTTGACAATGAGAGAAACTTAACGGAAGCAGGCGAAGCGTTGCTTGAGATTTCTGAATCAAATGACTTTGATAGCGACAATTTATTGGAAATACCAAGAGATAGCTATCTATATTTTAGACAGTTGCTGAAAGCATCAAATGACATCGACGGAAAAACAGTAAGACCATTTCCTATATTTTTATATATTGTAAATCAGCTTGAGTATCTTACATATGACGAATTTACATACCTTCTGCCACTTTGTGTAGATAGAAAAACAACAAGTCGAGTTGTAGAGAGCATCTCTGCATTACGCGAGGGCGAAATACAGTATGAGGATATAATTTGGTCTGTGTTGGTTGAAATGGAGAACTATAAAGCTGCATTGTCGATGATAAAAAGGGACAAAGTGACAGAGGAGCTTATATGCAATATCGGCTTCAATCGTAAGAGTGCCAAATATGACAAGCCATACTTCTTACTCTACAAGGTATTAAAAGATATTGCTGAAGGAAAAAGCTCGGCAATAGAACTTTACGAAGCAACAAGAAAGCTGAAAAATAGCAAGGTGGGTGGCGCTTGGCGCAAATACTTTTTCAAAAGCAATGCAAGAAAGTCGATTATTGAGAAGAATTTGGCGGCACTCAACAGAGTACCAATATTGAATGCAGCATCAGAAGATGAGTTTAACGAGGAATTCCTTAAGCTGATGCACTTATTCAAGGTAAAAGCAACATTATCTGATTATTTTGATTTGAATAGAAGGTATTTCAAGACCACGGATATCGTCCTGTTTGAAGATGACAAGGTAAAATTAGACGTTCTGCCGAGGTGTTATATAGAGGATGTTGCAGAAGATTTACTCGATATAGCGTTTGAAAGAAGCGAAGCTCTATCACAGAATATCAAGCTAGAGGATATTGCCCCTTGCCTGAAGATTGATGCGAATAAGCTGTACAAAAAGCTGGGAGCAGTACTAGGTAAAGAGGTCACAGATACAGAGGCTGCTCGTAGACTGATTAGGGATGAGAGATATGAACGCTTTAACCGACTGATTGATGATAAATTTGATAGAGAAACGCTTATCAGCCTGCTTACGCATTTTGAAAATCGCGACGATGATGAAATAAGAAGACTGGTTACAGACAATGCAGACATACCTACAATATTCGAGTATATACTCGGAATAGCGTGGTATGTAATCAGCGATAGGCAAGGGGCAGTACTGGATTATATGAACCTATCACTGGAAGCTGATCTGCTCCCAAAAACTCACGCCGGCGGAGGCGAAGCGGATATCGTTTGGAAATATGAAAAAAGCCAGTGGTACGGTGAGCATACGCTGTTGATAGAGGCAACTCTTGCGAATGGTACTAATCAAAGACGAATGGAAATGGAGTCCGTTTCAAGACATTTAGGAGAATATCGTCTTGCGAATCCGGGAATTGAAGCATATTGCGTATTTATTACAACATACCTTAATATGAATGTGATTTCTGATTTTAGAGCCAGAAGAAATATGGAGTATTATAATTCAACAGGCACAGATTATATAATGGGAATGAAAATTTTACCTATCCAAACATCGGAGTTGAAGGTGCTGCTCAAATTCAATGTTAGATATAAGCAGATTTATGAAATGCTAGAGAAGGCTTATAACAGCTCTGAGCCGCCAAAAGAATGGTACGAAAAAAATATTGTACGAGATATGGCATTTTATTACAACGAGAAAGAAGTCCGTTTGTGAAGCGAATTAGATTTTCAGAACATGAGGTGGATATGCTGAACATTTTTTATGGTCGGGAGAGTATCGACAAGGAAAA
>CAZQSP010000086.1:3322-4650 GCA_964596085.1 uncultured Oscillospiraceae bacterium | reverse complement strand
ATCCGAAATTGGAGATCGGAGCTAAAATAAAAGAGCTGCGTATGCTTAACGGGCTTACACAGGAGGAGCTGGCGGACAGGAGTGAGCTTTCCAAGGGCTTTATATCGCAGCTTGAGAATGATGTCACATCGCCGTCGATATCTACGCTGGAGGACATACTGCAATGCCTGGGGACAACGCTGAGCGAGTTTTTTTCGCGGGAGGAAGCAGGCGTGCAGAAGGTTTTCGGGCCTGACGACTATTTTGAAAAGACCGACGAGGAGCTTTCAAACAGGATAGAATGGATAATTCCAAACGCTCAAAAGAACATGATGGAGCCGATCAGGCTTACTCTCGCTGCAGGCGGCAGAACCTACCCGGACAATCCGCACGAGGGCGAGGAATTCGGCTATGTTCTGAGGGGCGAGATAATTATTACGCTTGGCAAGGAACGCTTGAAGGCCAAGGCGGGAGAATCGTTTTACTACACTCCCGACAAGGAGCACTATATCACATCGAGGAAAGGAGCGGAAATTCTGTGGGTAAGCGTCCCGCCGAGTTTCTAAAGGAAAAATGGCACTGATAGAGCTGGTTGACATTTCAAAATCATACGACGGAGAGACGGTGCTGGACGAGTTTAACCTGAAAATAAAGGAGAACGAGTTCATCACGCTTTTGGGACCGTCGGGCTGCGGCAAGACCACAACGCTCAGAATACTTGGCGGCTTTGAAAATCCCGATACGGGCAAGGTGCTTTTCCAAGGAGAGGATATAACGAGCCTGGCACCCAACAAAAGACAGATAAATACAGTATTTCAGAAGTATGCACTTTTTCCCCATATGAATATTGCGGAAAACATCGCCTTCGGACTAAAGATAAGCGGCAAAACGCAGGATTACATAAACGATAAAATCAAATATGCACTCAAGCTCGTAAACTTAAGCGGATACGAAAAACGCTCCGTCGATTCTCTTTCGGGCGGTCAGCAGCAGAGAATTGCTATTGCCAGAGCCATAGTAAACGAGCCGAGAGTTTTGCTTCTCGACGAGCCGCTCGGTGCTCTTGACCTCAAGCTTCGTCAGGAGATGCAGTACGAGCTGATAAGACTGAAAAATGAATTGGGAATCACCTTCCTTTATGTTACGCACGATCAGGAGGAGGCACTGACGATGTCTGACAAGGTCGTGGTAATGAACCGGGGATATATACAGCAGATGGGTACGCCTGAGGAAATCTACAATGAGCCCGAAAATGCTTTTGTGGCGGACTTTATCGGCGACAGCAACATCATCGACGGCATCATGATGGAGGACAGAGTGGTTAAGATATGTGACTGCATTTTCCCTTG
>CAZQSP010000086.1:0-3222 GCA_964596085.1 uncultured Oscillospiraceae bacterium | reverse complement strand
TAAGCGGTGTAACCATGGTTTTCGTGCCGTCACTTACGACCTTCGCAATCTCAAATATGCTCGGCGGAGGCAAGGTGAATCTGATAGGAAATATCATCGAGCAGGAATTTACAGCAAGCTCGAACTGGAATTTGGGCTCGGGACTTTCGCTGGTAATGATGATTTTCATAGTGATAAGTATGGTGTTTATAGAAAAATTTGACAGAAACGGGGAGGGCAATATGATATGAAGAAATTCCTCAAGGTATTTTATTTGGCCCTTATCGTGCTGTTCCTGTACCTGCCGATAGGAACGCTCATGGTGCTTTCGTTTAACGAGGGCAAGAGCATGAACGCATGGCAGGGCTTTTCAACGAAGTGGTATGCGGAAATGTTCCGCAACCAGGAAATCATGGAGGCACTCGGAAACACGCTCACCATCGCTCTCTGGGCATCGGTGATAGCTACACTCGTCGGTGTGCTGGCATGTATAGGTCTGAATGCCATGAGCGAAAAAAGGCGTTCGTTCTACATGGGTATGAACAATATCCCGCTGCTGAATGCGGATATTGTTACAGGTATTTCCATAATGATGAGCTTTTTGATGTTCGGTATAAGTCTGAGCTACGGCACGGTGCTGTTTGCACATATTACCTTTTGTCTGCCGTATGTGATACTTTCCGTTATGCCCAAGTTTAAGCAGCTCGAAAATCATACCTATGAGGCTGCGCTTGATTTGGGAGCAACTCCTGTATATGCCTTTTTCAAGGTTGTGCTGCCGGATATAATGCCGGGAATCGTGTCGGGATTTTTGCTTTCGTTCACTATGTCGGTTGATGACTTCGTTATCACGCACTTTACCAGAGGCGCAGGCATAAATACGCTTTCCACGCTGATATACAGTCAGGTGAAAATCGGCGTAAGACCGACGCTTTACGCACTTTCGACGATAATCTTCGTCACGGTTTTGGTGGTGCTGATAGTGGTGAATGTACTTTCCTCGGGAAGTCGGAGAAGGAACAGAGACTATTATGAGCAGAGAAAGGGGATATCTACTAGGAGTGCGTTGGTATTGGCTCTCGTGCTGTTGCTTGCGGTTACGGGACTCAACCGCTATGCCGGCTCACTTGTGGGAGCACAGGATCAGGGGCAGGTTTATGTTTACTGCTTCGGTGACTACATAGATCCGGAGCTTGTGGACAGCTTTGAGGAGGAAACGGGCTACGAGCTTATCATAGACTACTTCGACACGAACGAAGAAATGTACCCTGTGATAAAAAACGCCACGGCTGAGTATGATGTGGTCTGTGCATCTGACTATATGATCGACAAGATGCGTAAGGAAGGCCTGCTTGCGGAGATAAATTATGAAAATGTGCCAAATATAGAAAATCTTACGGATAATGTTAAGCCTTTCTTTGACGGCTTTGATCCGGGCATGAAATACAGTGTGCCTCATACCTGGGGAACCTATGGCATCATCTACAATACGGAGCTGATCCACGGACCGATAGATAGCTGGGAGCAGCTTTGGAGCGAGGAATACGCAGGCGAGGTGATCATGCCAAACTCGATTCGTGAATGCAATATGGTTGCGGCAAAGATACTCGGCTATTCGATGAACACGACTAACGAGGCGGAGCTTGCCGAAATTACGGAGCTGCTTATAGAGCAGAAGCCTAAGGTTTACAGCTATGCCAACGATAACGCGCGTGACCTGATGATAGGCGATTCCGCGACTCTTGCGGTCATAACCTCGGGTGATGTAATATACGCTCAGGACGAAAACGATAAGCTGGATTTCATCGTGCCTAAGGAGGGAACGGAGGTCTGGACTGACTGCTGGGCAATTCCGAGAACGGTGAACAACAAGCGCGGTGCGGAGGATTGGATAAACTTCATGCTGCGAGGCGATATTGCAAGAGTAAACTTCGAATATCTGACATACGGAATTCCGAACAAGGAGATACTCGATCTGACAGACAATCCTATACTGAATCCGTCGGACGAGGTGCTTGCAAGCTGCGAAACCCTTGCGAACCTCGGCAGCGAGGCAGACGATATGTACAGCCGCTACTGGAAGCTGTTCAAGGCAAAATAGGTCGCGCCGGGAAATATTGGGAATGTTAAAAATGTGTGAAAATGTAGATATAGGTCGAAAAAAATGATATAATATACGGGTACGCTTTGTTGCACAAGGATTTTGCAGGCAGCAGACGTACTCGTTAATTTTTTTATTTCGTTAGATGAGACCTCACAGACAGACACAGCACGACGAAGCAACAGGAGACGAAACATGGAACAGAATAAACCAAAAAAAAGGAGAGGCGACCGCAAGGATGCCGTATGGCTCCGCGATATCGACATTTTGCAGGGCTTCATGCCGTATCTTTATCCGAATCGTGCGGATAATGAAGCATTTATACAGGAAAGAATCGAGCTTGACAATATCAACACCTACATCGAGGCAAAGAACCGCGAGCTTTTCGGCGGAGACGAGGGTAGGGAGATAGGTACGTCAAATCCGTTGATTGCGGAAGAACCGTACAAGCTGTTTTACGTATTGCTTGCGGCACTGGTAAAGACGATTACTCTCAGACCAAAGATGAACCGCTTTGTCAAGGGCGGCAGGGTGTATCAGCGTGACAAGCTTTCGCTGGCGTTCGTTGTCAAGAAAAAATTCAGCGATAACGGTGCAGAGGCACTTGCTTTCATCGAATTTGACGAGAACACGACGATTGAAGATGTGAGAAGAAAGCTTTCCGAAGAAATCAACCAATGTCGAGGTGACAAGCAGGATAACTCCACGGAAAAAATGGGAATGCTGCTCAAGCTGCCCAGATGGCTTTTGCGTTTTGCGATGTGGATAATACACAAGCTCGACTATTACGGCAAGGTGCCGAACGCACTCATCAAGGCAGACCCCAACCATGCGACCTGTATGGTAACAAATCTGGGATCTATAGGACTCAAGGCGGGCTACCATCACCTGAGCAACTGGGGCACAAACTCGATTTTCGTAATTATCGGAGAAAAGAAGATGAGTCCGATTTTCGACGAAAACGGCAATGTAACGATGAAAGAGACGCTCGACCTCGGACTGACACTGGATGAGCGAATCGCAGACGGCTACTACTACGCAAGGACCGTCAGACTTTTGAAATATTTGCTGCAAAATCCGCAGCTTTTGGAAACACCGGCAAAGGAGGAGGTAAAATATGAATAATGTATACAGCATAAATG
>CAZQSP010000085.1:2356-4665 GCA_964596085.1 uncultured Oscillospiraceae bacterium | reverse complement strand
ACTACGATGGCAGTAAAGCCTACGCCGCCCGCAACATCTGCATATAAGGTCATATTCGCGCCTGAGCAAACCATAAAGCCTACCAGACCGCAAATCGCACCCGAAATGCAGGCGGTTCTCAAGGTTACCTTGGTTACATTCATGCCGGCATATCTTGCCGTATTTTCTGACTCACCCAAAACAGAAATCTCATAGCCCTGTTTCGTGTAATTCATGTATACATACATCAGCACCGTCAGCAGCAGCACGATTATCCAGCCGCAGTGAATCCCGAATACCTTAGGCAGCACTGCCGCCTGATCGAAAAGCGGAATAATCTGCGAACCCGGCTTGCCTTCCCAAGGTCCGCCCTGGAGCCAGCCTACGATACCGATTGCAATATAGTTCATCATCAAGGTGAACAGCGTTTCGTTCGTTCCCCAACGAGCCTTAAACGCAGCGGGGATTCCTGCCCATATTGCTCCGAATACCATGGAGAAAATACCCATGAGAAGGAGCAGAACAGGTGACGGAATGGATGTTGCAAGGTTCAAAGCGAAAAAGCTTGCCGCAACCGCACCCATCGTTATCTGACCCTCGCCTCCGATGTTCCAAAAACGCATTGCAAAGCAAGGTGCCAGTGCCAGTGCCGTTCCCAAAAGCGGAACAGCAATCTTAACTACTTGTCTGATTCCCGTAGCCTTGCCGAGTGAGCTGGAAAGAATCGTTCCGTAAGCGGTAACAGGATTTGCACCTGCAATGATGAACACAAGTCCGCCTAAGAGGATTGCAATGACAAAGGCGGCAGCTCTGATTGCCCAAATCTTTTTCTTTGGCATATCCTCACGCTTTGCCAGTCTGATAAAAGGAGTTTTCTCGTTCATTTAGTTTTCCTCCCTTCCGCCAACTCGTGTCATAAGCATACCAACCTCTTCCTTGGTGGTCGTTCTCGCATCCACGATTCCCGACACCTTGCCGTCGCAGAGCACGAGAATCTTGTCACAAAGCTCGAGCAGTACATCGAGGTCCTCTCCTACGAAGATAACCGCAACTCCTTTCCTCTTCTGCTCGGTCATCAAATTATATATAGTATATGATGTGTTTATATCCAGTCCTCTTACCGCATACGCACTCATCAGAACCGACGGTGCCGATGCGATCTCACGTCCTACCAGTACCTTCTGTACATTGCCGCCCGACAGCTTGCGTACAGGATATTCTATATCGGGAGTCTTGACTTTAAGATTTTCCAACACGCTTTCCGCAAGCTTTTCGGGAGCCTTGCGGTCGATAAAAATACTCTTGCCCTTGTTCCACGAACGGAGCATCATATTTCCTGTCATACCCATGCCTCCGACCAGACCCATACCCAGTCTGTCCTCCGGAACGAATGCAAGTGCTACACCCGCCTCTTTGATTTCCATAGGTGTTTTGCCTACCAGCTCCTCGGGAGCCTTTCCCTCAGGTGAGTATATGATGGAGCCGCTCGTCACATGGCGAAGACCGGCTATCGTTTCAAGCAGCTCCTTCTGTCCGCTTCCCGCTATGCCTGCAATTCCGAGAATTTCGCCGCCATAGGCTATAAAGCCCACATTGTCAAGCTTGCTCACACCCTCGCTGTCACGGCAGGTCAGCCCTGCAATCGTCAGACGAGGCTGCGGGTTAACAGGCTCAGGTCTGTCTATGTTCAGTGAAACCTTATGTCCCACCATCATTTCTGTCAGCTCATTTTCTGTGGTTTCAGCAGTCTTTACTGTTGCTATATGTTCACCCTTACGCAGAACCGCCACCACATCGGAAATTTCCATTACCTCGTTGAGCTTGTGTGTAATTATGATTATCGCTTTGCCGTCCTCCTTCATCGTTCTGAGCACCGCAAAGAGCTTTGTCGTTTCCTGCGGTGTCAAAACGGCGGTCGGTTCATCGAGGATCAATATGTCCGCCCCTCTGTATAATACCTTTATGATTTCTACGGTCTGCTTCTCCGAAACGGACATCTCGTAGATTTTCTTATCGGGATCTATTTCAAACCCGTATTTTTCACTGATTTCTTTTACTCTTGCGGAAACTGCCTTGCGGTCGAGCTTTCCCTTTTCTTCTAAGCCCAGCACGATATTTTCAGCCGCCGTAAACACATCGACAAGCTTAAAATGCTGGTGTATCATTCCTATCTTGTTGTCGAAGGCATCCTTAGGCGATGAAATCGTCACCTCACTGCCATCAATCAAAATCTGTCCTTCATCGGGGAAATAAATTCCTGCCAGCATATTCATCAGTGTTGTCTTGCCGGAACCGTTTTCTCCCAAAAGTGCCATGATAACACCCTTGTC
>CAZQSP010000085.1:0-2256 GCA_964596085.1 uncultured Oscillospiraceae bacterium | reverse complement strand
GATTCCGTCGATTCTGAGGTCGAAGTTCGGAGCTGACTTGAAGTAGGATTCGTGATAGTATCCGTCAAAGATTGCGTTGTAGTCTGCTTCGCCCTGGAAATCACCGTCCATGTCAACAAGACCCTCTGTAGGAGTTTTTCCGCCTACAGTGAACTTGCTTGTATCGAATACCTGAAGGCTGCCGTCTGCAAGTGCCGCTTCAACGTCTGCGAGCTTGTCAGCAGTGCCTGCTGCCGCAACAGCTTCGTTTAACGGTGTAAGCGCTACATCTCCATCAGCAAAGCCGTGTCCCATGTAGTCCTGGTCAACAGTGCCGCCGTTTACGATAGTTTCGATTACATATACGAAGTAGTTAGTCCAGTCGATTCTGGAGGAAAGCAGTGATGCCTCCGGTGCAACGTCTGTCATATCAAGGTTGTAACCAACATGGTAAACGCCGTTGGACTGTGCTGTGGTTGCAGGAGTTGTGGAGTCGGAGTGCTGGGAAACAAGTACAGCGCCTCTGTCGATTAAGTCCTGAGCAGTTGCAGCTTCCATAGTTGGGTCGCCCCAGGAGCCGATAAATTCAACCATCATAGTTGCTGATGGGCAAACGCTCTGTGCACCGAGGAAGAATGCAGTGTATCCGGAGATAACCTCTGCGAATGTGTAAGCACCTACATAACCGATAACAGCTTCGTCTTCTGCGATGTCGCCGTTGTCGATCATTTCCTGAAGCTTCATGCCTGCTGCAACACCTGCAAGGTAACGACCTTCATATACGCTAGGGAAAGCATTGATTGTATTTTCTAAAGCGTCTCTCTGGGAAGCTTCGTTTGTAAGACCTGCGAAAACAGTGTCAGTATATTCGCCTGCTACAGTGAGCATTGCAGGTTCCATACCGTAGGAGTTGCAGAATACTGCGATGCAGCCCTGGTCTGCAAGCTCACGACAGTCTGTAGCAACAGGGTCGCCTTCCGGGTGGTTGTATGTATAAGTCCATTCGATGTTGATGCCCTTTGCAGCAAGCTGTTCCTTAGCTGCGTCAGCTGCCATGTAGAAGTTTCTGTCATATGCAGCATTCTCATCACCGATACATACCATACCGACTTTGTAAACATCGTCACTTGTTGTGCTGTCATCTCCGCCGCAAGCAGCAAGTGAGAAAATCATAACGATTACCAGTAAAACACTTAATAACTTTTTCATTTTTTCTCCTCTTTCGTTTTTCTCTTTGAAATTTGTAATTAAAAATTAAACTGCCCTTAAATTATAAGCCTCCGATTTTATGAAAACAATAGAAAATCCGAACTTTTCTTTACTTTTTCTTTGCATAAAAAATCAATGTTCGTTACAATCCGAACATTGATTTGTTTTGGTCTGTGTTAAATTCGTTTGTGCAGCATCTATGCTCTCCGTCTTATTTGAACTCTATCTCGCCGTTTTCGAGTCGTGTCACATCTGCCAGTATTTCCACACGATAGCCTCTGTCCTCTAAGGCTGCCCTGCCGCCTTGGAAGTCCTTGCTTATGACAATGCCGACTCCTGCAACCTCTGCCCCTGCTTCCTCGATAATCTTACAGAGTGCCAGTGATGCCTCCCCGTGTGCAAGAAAGTCATCGAGAATCAGAACTTTTTCGCCTGCCTCCAAATGCTTCTTGGCTACACGCAGCATATTGTTCGTCTGTTTTGTGAAGGAAAATGCATCTGCCGTATAGCAGTCCTCCAACATGGTATTCGGTGCCGCCTTTTTCGCAAACACCACCGGTACGAAGTCAAAATATGCGGCAGCCGCCATGGCAATCGCTATGCCGCTTGCCTCAACGGTCAGGATTTTGTCGATTTTGACATCTGCAAACCGCCTGCCAAACTCCTTGCCTATCTCATTCATGAACCTCGTATCTATTTTATGATTGATAAAGCCGTCCACATTGATTCTGTCCGAACCAAGTGCGACACCCTCCGCTTTGATCCGCTGTTTCAGTGCTTCCATAGCTCGCCTCGTTACTCTGCGGATTCTTCGCAGCTTTTCATTGCTTCCAAGGTTTCTCCGAGCAGCTCGTCAAGCTCCCAGCCGAGCATTTCCGCACCCTGTTTGATAACCTCTCTGTCACAGCCTGCTGCGAAGTGCTTATCCTTGAATTTTTTCTTTAAGGATTTAAGCTCCATATCCTGTACGCTCTTGGACGGACGCATGAGTGCAGCCGCACCTATCAAGCCGGTAAGCTCGTCACAGGCAAAAAGCACCTTTTCCATTTCCTTTTCCGGTGCCACATC
>CAZQSP010000084.1:0-4673 GCA_964596085.1 uncultured Oscillospiraceae bacterium | reverse complement strand
AGGCTAAGAGATACGGAGTGCAGGTAATCGGAACCGAGGTAATCGGACTTTGCCCTATGAAGGCACTCATAGACTCCGCAGAATATTACCTGCAAATCGAGGATTTTGACTTCGACGGACAGGTACTCGAAAATTATATTCTTTAGTAGGAGATAATCCAATGGCAGACAAAGCGTTTTCACCGTCATCATCGTTGAAAGATGAGATTGCAGACATAGTAAGAGAACGAATCCTCAAGGGTGAATACGAAATAGGAGAAAAGATAAAGGAAAATCAGATAGCTGAGGAGCTCAGAGTCAGCCGCACCCCGATCCGAGATGCATTCAAGCAGCTTGAGAACGAGGGGCTTATAGACTATATCCCGAATCGCGGCTGCTTTGCAAAGGGCTTTACCAAGCAAGATGTGGACGATATATATGCTGTACGTATGTCGCTTGAGGAGCTGGCGCTTGTGTGGGCAGTGGACAGAATCACGCCCGAGGAGCTGGCAGAGCTTGAGGAGCAGTGTGAGATGATGGAATTTTATGCGCAAGGGCCGGATTCAAAAAAGGTGCTCGAGCTTAACGCAGGCTTTCACGAAGTAATTTATGCATCGGCGCGCAGCAGATTTTTGGCGCAGGTACTGCGTTCCTACAAGTCCTATCTGGACAAGACCAGAAAATCAATTTTCTACGACCAAGCCTATATAGAGTCAATCGTTCGTGAACACAGGTTGATACTGGAGGCGATCAAGGAACACAACAGAGAGAAGGCGGCCGCTGCGATGAAGGAGCACCTGTGTGCCTCGCAGCAGAGAGCAGAGCGCATTTGGAATGTCAAATAAAGTCAAAAACAGGAGAGCGAGGAAAATAATATGAAGAAGAAACACGGAAAAGGAAGACTATCTACAAAGCTGCTTACAATCGTATTCCTTTGCGTGTTTCTTTTTTCTATGTATAAGGTTGTAAGCATTTTGCTTGAGTATCACAGCATTGACAAGCTCTATGATGAGACGAGTCAAAGTTATACCGTCGAAAACAAGGCTGCATCAGAAGAACCGGAGGACAAGCCTATTGAGGTCAGCCTTGAGGAGCTGCGCAAGCTGAACAAGGACGTGATAGGCTGGATATATATTCCGGATACTAATGTCAGCTTTCCGCTGCTACAGGGCAGCAGCAACAAACAATATCTGTACCAATCCTACAAAAAAGAATATCTGACGGCAGGCAGCATTTTCCTCGATTACAGATGTGATGCCGAGTTCAAGGACAAGAGCACGGTGATATACGGGCACAATATGCACAACGGCAGTATGTTCGGCAGTCTGAAGAAGTACAAGGCTGCAAGCTATATGAAGGAGCACCCGTATATATACATATTGAAGCAAAACGGCGATTGGAGCAGGTATGAAATCTCGGCGTTTTATCAAGCCTCGGTAGACGGACCTACCTATAGGCTGCCGATAAAAAGCGAGGACAAAAAAAGCTTCCGGGAGCTGATAGATACCATAAATGCAGATAACATATATTCCGGGGCGGATGCACAGAAAATAAAAGAGAACGACACGCTTATAATACTCTCCACCTGCACACAGGACAGCAGGGACGACATCAGAGTGACAATAGCCGCAAGGCTGACAGACAATGATACAAACTGATGAAAACAAAAATAATAAAAACTAAAACAGGAAAGAGCCTCTCATACGAGAGGCTCTTTCCCTGAAAGTGTGTGTGTATTCAATAAAAGAAGGAAAGTTTGCTATTGTGAAATAACTTTCACTTTTTTGAACAAATACATAATAGCATTTGAATGTGTTAAAAAAGTGAAAAGAAAGAAAATTTTTCTTTACTCAATTTTAGCACGATAAAAGAGCAATGTCAAGAATATGTTAAAAATAAATTTAATTTTTTCCGAAAGGATGGCAGTGCCGTTTACGGCTAGTACTGCTGAGACATCATCAGGTCATACATCTGCATATCGTTTTCCGCATCAACATCATACACTATCTCACCGCCCAAAACGGTCATACAGGCATGAAGTCTGTGGATAAGCTTCAGCTCGCAGTCAAGCGGATTTTCGTCAAAGATAGCAAAGTCAGCCAGCTTGCCGGTCTCTATACTGCCCAGAGACTCACTCATACCGAGTATCCTGGCAGCTTCAAGGGTAAGCTGATCTATTACCTCCTGCGAGCTTGTCATCTTGCCGTAAATGCTGCGGTCTGCGCTCAGAATTGTTCCCCAGGTCTTGCAAGCCTCGGATGAGGCCGGCCTTTCGGAGCTGTCAGATGCACTCAGCTCGTAATCTGAAGCTATCGTAACGGAGTTTTTGTAGCCTCGTGCACGTATATGCTCAAGTGCATCATATGCCATAAGCAGATCATCATAGCTGATTGCCTCAATGAAAATATCGAAGCTTTTGTCCGAAACCTCCTCAAGGATTTTGTCCAGGGAGCTCTGAGTAAACGGTACGGGCGAGGTCTCATTGCACAAATACAAATTCAGCGTTCTTGCGTTCAGCAGGCCGTTCATCTCTATACAGGTCGTTCTGTGCTCCATCAGCTTGTGCATCAGCGGCTGTATACGCAGCGGACGGTTGAGGAAGTACGAGCCGAAGAACCTTTGGCGTATACGCCCCTCATTGTATAAGCCGATGATAGAATCCTGATACAGGTTTTCAAGATAATCAGGCATCCCCAGGCTCAAAACGCTCGTAAAGCCCGAGTCGGACAGATCCTCAATTTCCTGCCGTACAGCCTCCTCGATTTCCTCAAAGTCGAACGGAATAAGCAGATTCAGGGCATAGGAGGTAGTGATAGTCTGCACATATTCCTCCTCGGCGGTATTCACGATAATTTCGTCAGCCATATCGTTTGTCCAGCACTCCATGCCGTTTGCACAGAGCAGCAAAACAGGTCTGTCGCTGCAGACCTCGCTCAAAATGCTTGCAGAGCTCATCTGCTCTGCTTCGTCCTCTGTGGCTTCACCATCTGCCTCGCACTCGGATTTGGCTTCCTCCGCCTCAGACTCGCTCTCCGTTTCCTCAGGCATGATGTCATCAGGCTTGAGGTCGTCACGATAGCCGTAGCCGAACACGATTTCGTTGTCGGGATTTTCTTCTGCCCATGCAGCAACAGCCTCCAAAACCTCCTCGGTCGTGCTGCATTCGGAAAGGTCGAGATACTTGCCGTCAAAGACCCTCAGCACAGGGCTTCGGTGCACATCTATGAAGCCCGGCAGCAGATACCTGCCGTCGAGATCGACAAGGCGTGTGTCGGGTCCTGTGACAGCCTCCATCCCGTCGAGATTCCCGACCCCCAGGATTTTTTCGCCCTTGCAAGCAACAGCCTCAGCCCACGGAAGCTCAGGGTCCTGAGTATATATGTGTCCGTTGTAAAAAATCACATCTGCGTAATCAGCCTTCTTAAAAAATCCAAATGCCATCGTAGTACTCCGTTCTCTGAATAAATTTTGTATAGTAAAATTAAAGCTTTTATAAAATAATTGTACCACAAAACGAAAACTTGTGATATACTATTTTGTGTTGTTTTACACAAAATGTTTTTTATTTTACAAAAGCCGAAAAGGTTAATCTTCATAGGAACGGATCCGGCAGTATGCTTATGCAAAGGAGAGTTATTATGACGAGAAGAATTGGTACAGTATCACGTGGAATCAGAGGACCTATCGTAAAGGAAGGCGACGACCTCAGAAAAATCGTAGTGGACACATTCATGGATTGTGTAGAGGGCGGAGATTTTGAAATCGGAAACAAAGACGTACTTGCGATTACGGAGTCCATTTTGGCACGTGCACAGAAGAACTATGCGACGACAGACCAGCTTGCTCAGGATGTAAAAAACAAGCTTGGCGGAGGAACAGTCGGCGTTGTATTCCCTATACTCAGCAGAAACAGATTTGCTATCTGCCTCAGAGGAATCGCAAAGGGCTGCAAGAAGGTTGTTCTGATGCTCAGCTATCCGAGCGACGAGGTCGGAAACCATATTTTGGATTTAGACCTGCTCGATGAAAAGGGAGTAGATCCGTACAGAGATGTTCTTTCTCAGGAAAAATTCGAGTCATTGTTTGGCAAGTCACGACACCCGTTCACAGATGTTGATTATGTTAACTACTACAAAGGCCTGATCGAAGAAGAGGGAGCAGAGGCAGAAATCGTATTTGCTAACAACCCGAGAAGAATTTTGGACTATACGGACTGTGTAATCTGTGCAGACATTCACACCAGAGCCAGAACAAAGAGACTCATCAAGGAAGCAGGCGGCAAGGTCGTACTCGGTATGGACGATTTGCTGAACGCACCTGTTGACGGCTCGGGCTATAATCCGGATTACGGCATCCTCGGCTCCAACAAGGCTACCGAGGGCACGATCAAGCTTTTCCCTGTAAACTGTCAGGAATTTGTAGAGGGTGTTCAGGCAGACATCAAGGAAAGAACAGGAAAGACTGTTGAAGTAATGGTTTACGGCGACGGTGCCTTCAAGGACCCTGTAGGAAAGATTTGGGAGCTTGCAGACCCTGTAGTTTCGCCGGGCTTTACGAGCGGACTTGTGGGACAGCCTAACGAGCTGAAGCTGAAATACCTTGCAGACAACGATTTCGGCGACCTCAGAGGCGATGAGCTCAAGGCTGCAATCGAAAATGCAATCAAGGAAAAAGATGCAAACCTTGTAGGTCAGA
>CAZQSP010000083.1:0-4734 GCA_964596085.1 uncultured Oscillospiraceae bacterium | reverse complement strand
TCCCCGATGAGTCACCATGTGAAAAAAGATGGGAAAATCCCATCTTTTTTTGCATATACAAAAAGTGAGCATCGGGGAATCGAACCCGAGAGGGCACGAGCGTAAGGGAGAAGCTCCGGTGGAGCTTCGAGCAGCGAGTGGTTCGCGGGCGACCGAAAGGGGAGCCAAGAAGGCAGTATGTGAGCGGAGCGAAACAGACGGTCAATCCCCGATGAGTCACCAATACAAAACCGTTGGAATTTCAGCATTTCAACGGTTTTATCTTGCTTTTGAAATTGTAAGCACCTGTCAAAAATAAGGGCATTTTAGGGTGTTTTACGGTGTTTTGGTGTGACACTCGGTGTGACACTTTTTGAGTGAGTAATATGGAGCTTCGAGCAGCGAGTGCTTAATGTATACTTCTTCTTTTGCGCAGCACAATATATATCACGACTCCTGCAATTATCAATGCCAGGCTGAGCGCCTGGGCTTGTCTGATAACTCCCGGGATAAGCCACAGGCTGTCCGTGCGGAGTGCCTCCACAAAGAACCTTTCGACTGAATAAAGTATCATATACAGGGCTATTATTTGTCCGTCAAAGCTACGCCTGTGATTGTCAAACCACAGCAGAAAGATAAAAAGCAGGAAGCACCAAACGGATTCATATAAAAAAGTCGGATGGTAAGCGATTCCGTCAATGACCTGCGCCCATGGCAGCTCGGTAGGACCGCCGTGCGCCTCCTCGTTGAAGAAATTGCCCCAGCGACCGATAGCCTGTGCAAGCGGAATTGTTACTGCGACCAGGTCTGCCGACCTGATAAAGCTCTGACCCCTGTGACGGCATACGAAAAATCCGACGGCAAAGCAGAGAAGCAGTCCGCCGTGAACAGCCAGACCGCCGCTTCGCACATCAAGTATCTTCATAAGGTCACCGGAATAGCTGTCCCAACTGAAAATAACGTAGTATGCACGGGCGCCTATAATCGCCGTCGGAATCATCCAAATCACGAGGTCGAGAATGAAGTCGGAACGTATACCGTGCTTTGGCGCACGGATATAACAGATTGCGGTCGCAAGCAGAAAACCGAAGCCAATCAGTATGCCGTACCACATAACATCAAGACCGAATATTGAAAATGCAACTGAACCGGGGGAGTACATATCAAAATCTCCTTAATATACAACAATATAAGTTACTATTTGCAATATTATATCAAAAAAAACCTCTTTTGTCATCAAGAATAAAGCCGCAAAAGAGCAAGTCCTAAGCTGTGAGGAGGCTTCAAGGCTTTATTTTTCAAAAGGCAAGTTTTTCTATTGCTTTTATTGCTCGCGACGGATAAAATACTTGTATGATATTTTCTGAAAAATTTAAAAAGAATGAAACAAAACGACACAAAAAAACGTCTAATTGTTTGAGACAGGTAGAAGGGGGACTCTCAGGTGACTGTACGGGAAAAGCAGACTGAAAAAGAGAGCATAATAGAAGAAATACTCATCGCGAACTACGAAAAATACTATCGCTTGGCGTACGGATATGTACATAATGAGGCTGATGCCATGGATATAGTGCAGGAGGGGGCGTATAAGGCGATTCTGAAATCAGAAAGCCTGCGAGAGCTTGCATTTGCCGCGACATGGGTCTACCGCATAATGTTGAACGAGGTGTTTCAATTTTGTCGCGAAAGCTCAAAGCGCAGAGTCAGAGAAGGTACGGAATGTGAAAATTTGGGGGAGCCTACGGTCGGAGGCGAAATGGAATACACGGACTTTCTCGAGCTTTATGATGCGCTCGGTGATTTGGATACGGGCGAAAGAAGAATAGTTGAGATGAAGTATTTTGAAGGAATGAAGCTTAGAGAGGTTGCGGAAAAGCTGGATGTGAACGAAAACACGGTGAAAAGCAGACTGTATAGGGCGATAGTCAAGCTCAGAGCCGCAATGTCGAGGTAGGAGGCGAAATATGGGTGATGTAAGGTGGGAGACCTCTGCTGCATACAGCGAGAGCTCAGATGAAATTCCCGCAGAAGGTATGGAAAAGATGAAGTTTGCCATAAAAACAGCAAAATTAGTCAAGGCAAAACGCAGAACAAGGATAAAAAAGCGTTTTACGCAGATGACAACGGCAGCACTCGTCCTTATGCTTGTTGCAATTCCAAATGTCAGTGCAGAGGCGGCAGATGCGATGTCCGAAATACCGATTATCGGTGTTTTTTGCGAGGCGGTAACCTTCCGCGACTACCACTACAGCAGTGAGCGTTTTCAAGCGGATGTTTCGGTACCGGAAATCATCGAAAGCACTGAGGATGCGTACGGACAGCGACAGGTAATCGACAAGGATACCAAAGAAATAAACGAAAGAATACGAGCGATTGCAGACAAGCTGATAGGGGAGTTTAAGTCGGGTTTGGGTGAAAACGGTGACGGATATGCAAATCTTTACATCAACTACGAGATTTTGCATACCACAGATGAGTATTTTACCTTGAAGCTGATAACCTTCCAGGGTGCAGGAAGCGGGTTTGAGCAGAACTATTACTACACGATTGATGTGGATACCGGCAAAGAGGTTAGCCTTTCGGATATGTTTCCGGTCGGTGTAGACTATGTCAGACTTATCAGTGAAAATATCAAGCAGCAGATGCGAGAGAGAATGGAGAATACTGAAAGCGGCGCAATGTATTGGGTTGATATCGAGAAAACAGATCCGATATACGAATGGTCGTTTACTCAGATAGATTCCGAACAGCAATTCTATGTAAACGCAGACGGTGAGCTTGTGATATCATTTGATGAGGGTGAGGTTGCACCGATGTACATGGGGACACAGGAGTTTGTGGTACCGAGGTATATCACACAGCGGAGCACATAAAAATATGTAGGGAACACAGCCGAAGCATCTGCCGGCGAATATCGCTGACAAGAGACGGCAGTGTATAAAAAGCTTAGAAGAAAAGAGGCAAGAAGTATAAAAATGAAGAAGGTTAAAGCGGCCTTTAGGCTCATTTGTGTGTGCGTATTGGCTTCTGCGCTTGCACTCCTCAGTGCCTGTGCGGAAAAAAACTATACGCTGGACGAGGAGAAGCTGGCGAACTCGCTCCTCGAAAACATTGAATTTGAATGTACGATGTACCAGGTAGATGAGGCTTCTGTCAGCGATTTTATCAAGCTCGAAAACTGTGAAAAGCAAATTCTGTATATGGGTAACGGAGCTTATGCGGATTCTATAGGAATCTTCAGTATGACGGACAAGGCAGCGGCAGAGGCGGCGATGGCAGAGCTTGGTGAGTATTTGGACGATTTGAAAGCTTCGTTCCAGGATTATTTGCCTAAGGAGACCGCAGAGATAGAGGCGGCGGCAACGGTACAAAAAGGCAGATATGTTGTATTTTGTATTTCACCGAACACGGAAAAAGCACTGGGTATTATCGACAAATGTATACAGGAGGCAGACTCGCAGGAACGAACGGGCCCGAAGCGTGAGGATGACGTTTCGGGCGAAAATAAGAAAATGGACAGCGAGGAGCTACTCAGCAACAAGGCAGTGGGAGAGTATCCGTCGGTCAAGGCAAACGGAAAGCTCAAGGGCTATGGCAATGTGGTGCGTATCGGAGATACAGGCTTTGAATTATACTCGTACTCGGAGCGCGGAGCCGAAAAGTATGCTTCTGCGGTCAATCGTGCTGCGGAGGCTTTGAGGGGAAGCTGTAATGTATATGAGGTACTGATTCCACTCAGCTCGGGTGTTACGCTGCCGGACGAATACTTCGGAAAAATTTCATCCGGAAATCAAAGAAATTCACTCGATAAGATAATAAAAAAGGCAAGTGCGGATGTCAAGCTTGTGGATATGTACGATAAGCTGATGAGTCATAGGAATGAGTACATCTACTTTAGGACAGATCATCATTGGACATCCCTGGGTGCGTATTACGGCTATGAAAGGTTCTGTGAGGAAAAGGGCGTGATTCCGATTACGACGGAGCGTCGCAGCAGTGACGATTTTGGGGATTTCCTGGGTTCGTTCTACACTGACACAAAAAACAGCAAAAAAATGGAGAAAAATCCTGACAGTCTGAAGGTATACTACCCGATAAGCGAGAAGCTCTCGCTGCGATATACAGCCAGGGACGGCAGCAGGGTGAACTGGGATGTGATACATGACGTCAGCGATTATCCTGTCTCAATGAAATACAGCAGCTTCATTGCGGGTGACAATCCGTACACAAGTATCAAGAATGACAGCCTGCCTGACGGACAGACCTGTATCGTTGTAAAGGAGTCCTTCGGCAATGCCTTTGTGCCGTATTTGACAGACCATTACTCCCAAATATATGTGATAGACTATCGCTACTGGGAGGGGGATGTTGTGAAGCTGGCAAAGGAAAAAAAGGCTGACGATCTTATCTTCGTAAACAACCTTTCCATGATAAGAAGCGACTATCTGACCGGCAGACTTTCGCAGATCGTAGGCAGTCGGCAGTGAAAGAAGATATAAGAAAAAAATGAAGAAAAATGAAAAAAAAGATTGACATACGATATGATTTTTGATAATATAATTCTTGCAGTCAGCGATTTGATAAGTTGGAGAACGCTTCAAATCCTTGTGTGGCGGTGTAGCTTAGTTGGCTAGAGCGTCCGGTTCATACCCGGAAGGTCGGTGGTTCGACTCCACTCGCCGCTACCATTTTTTTAGCTTTGGGAGTTTAGCTCAGCTGGGAGAGCATCTGCCTTACAAGCAGAGGGTCACAGGT
>CAZQSP010000082.1:0-4824 GCA_964596085.1 uncultured Oscillospiraceae bacterium | reverse complement strand
TACTTCGTGCCCTTCTTGCCGCTTGTATTCGTATATGTCTTGCTTGTCTTTGTGAGCATTGCTTTATAGCCGCTTGACTTCTTCGTGGAACGATAGAAGCGATACTTAACTGTATAGCCCATATCCTTCATTTCGTTGATGAAGTTCTGAGTTTCTGTATCCGGCTTGAATACAACTTTGATATTGCCCTTAGCGGTCTTGGTCGAGCGTGCTTTCATGCTTGCCTTTGCAGCTGCTGCTTTCGCCGCTTCAAGCTGCTCTGCCTTGAGCTCTTCGTCTGTCTTTTCGGACTTCACGATTTCGAGGCTTACGGTCTTGCCTGTTGTCGCTGCCGCAAGTGCCTTGAGCTCGTCCTGGGTGTAAGTCTTGTCACCGAACGGTGTCTTGACCGTCAGCTTTGCATCTGTATCCTTGAGCACACCTTCGATAAAGCTCTTGTCGAGCTGCACATCAGCCTTGCTTGCAGCCTTTACGTCATCCTTCGTTACGTTCAGAATGATTTCCTTGGACTTGTTTGCCTTAGCCTGTTTCAGAATTTCCTTCTGATTATCTGCGGAAACAGTTACAGTCGCAACGCTTTCCTTGCTGCCGTCGGCGTTGGTCTTTTCACTTAGCTTGACATCGGTAGGAGAAGTTGTAGTGCCTGCGGTCTTGTCGGTGGTGACAGCAGCTATGTCTTCGACAGGTGCTCCGCCGCCAACATCGTTTCCTAAATCAACCGTATACATCCATACAACTTCATCGCCGGCTTTAAGCACATAGTCACCCGCTGAATAGCTAGGGAATTTGCCGTTAACTTTATACATCCAGCCGCTTCCGCTGCCGTTATCGAATTCACCCAATCCATCAATCGCCACTACATATGCACCATATTGTGTTGATGACCAATCCAGCTTTATTCCGTCGATTGACTGCAATGCCGATAATGCAGTCATGCCCACTTTGAAATTCATTGTCTGAGCCGGATACATAATCTCGCCTTTGTACCCAACTACTTCTATTTTAATTATGTTTTCTACAGGCACTGTCCCGGCTGAACCGGAATCTTCTTTTTGCATTACAATCGGAAGAACAGTATTTGCATTTGTTATTCTTACATTTCCGTTGACTGCTTTATATCCGTCTGCTTTTATTTCATACGTATATATTCCGTTCTTGAGTGTGAATACTCCGTCCGTTTGCACATAATCCAAAGCTGCATTCCCATTCATCGAAATAATATCTACGCTTGCATTATCAATCTTCCTGCCATCGCTATCCTTTATTTCAAATGAAAGTTTATACAAGCTCTCATAAGTCTGTGTTTTCTCTAATGCAAACAAATATCCGCTATCATTGTAGTAATATAATGTACCATCGTTATCACACATGATACTTGCAATACAATACTGCTGCTTATCTGCTTCAGGTACAAACAAAGTCGAATAATTCATTTCGCCTGTCTGGTTGTTTACTTTTACGACTTCCACTCCACCCGGTTTTGCATTATATGCAAAGTAAAAATATGAATACATATTATCACTCGTATTTGCCAGCAATGAAGACTTTGACTCAGCCGGTATTGTTATAGTTTTTACATCATTTGTCTGAAGATTTATCTGTGCAATCTGCTTATTTGCTCCGATATAAGCGTATTTACCGACTACAACAGGTGTGCTTGTGCTATCTGCACTTAAATCTATCAGCTTTGTAATAGTTATTTTTCCTTCATCATTCAGTGTTGCTTCACAGAATTTTTTAGCCTTCGATGTGAAATACAGTTTTCCGTTTGCCTCTGCTATTGAGCTGCTTATTTGTCCCACCGAAACGCCATCTTGGAATTCGGTAACTTTATCGACAACTTCACCTGTTTTTTTATCGAAAACATATAAAGCATTCACTCCACCAACCGTAATATAATCTCCGCTTACATATGCACCCGACCAATAAAATCCACCTGTATGTGTATAATCCCAAACCGCAGCTTTTTCCTCGGTTTCTGACTTTGGATCTTCATCTTCGGCTGTAATGCATACAAAGTTTGCGTCGGTTGTATTCTTGTTCCAAAATCCTGTATAAACATATCCATTATCGTACGTTAGGTTGCTCAGGGCCTGACCGCCGTATGCATCTGTATAAACCCAGCAAGATTCCAACGTCTCAGCATCAAAAGCCTGTATTTTCCCTTTATTCAGAGAAACATATATCATACCGCCGCCATATACCGGAGGCATATATGCATATCCTCTGCTTTCTGCCATTGTAGTTGTTTTTTCAACAGCTCCGGTTTTCTTATCAATAAAGCTGATTTTATTTCCGTTCGTGTATACAATCTTGTTATTAACAATGATATATGTTCCCGGTGAATATTGTGTACTTGCTCCGTTTTGTGCCCATTTAAGCTTGGTTTCTTCGGCACTTGTCGGAGTAAGTGCGTTAACAACAGCCATATTGCTGTCACTGTTTCTGAAATTCTTCCATTGTGCTGCTATGTCTGATACAGGTACCGTTGTCTCAACGAGCGAAACAGTCACATTGTCAGTCTCGTCCGTACTTGCAGCAAGCTCTCCGGACTTCGCATTATATCCGTATTTTCCTGCAGTCCAAGTATAATTCTCTCCAACTGCGAGTTTTTCAAATGTAAAGGTTTCAGTTCCATCATCGTTCAGTGTCGGCGTTGGGTTTGTCTGCAAAACTCCGTTAAAATCCACGACGCGAAGAATCATATCCTTAGGTCCTGTCACCTTAGTCTCCGCAGTGCCTTTTCCTATTACAGTTAATGTATATGTTTTCTCCAGTGTATTATCCTTTGATTTCGCTAAAACAGTAAATTTATTTTCGCCGGCTTTAATATCATAAGAATCTTTTCCGGCTTCACCATTTACACTAATCCCGGTGTTTTTAGCATCCTGTGCCGTTCCTGTAATACTAATTTTGCTTCCCGCCAACACTTTTGCCTCATAAGCTAACGTGTTAGAATTAAAAGTCTTATTCAGCGGAATAGCATTGCCTGATTCATCAGTCACAACAAGCGTTTTCAATGCAGGCTCTCGTTTAACAATGTAGGTATACGTCGTTGTAACTCTGTCTCCGGACGGCTCTATTATTATTTTAATCGTGTTAGTCCCCGCAGAAATTGAAAGTACTTTAGATTTTCCCGACTGCATACTCTGTACGCTGTCTTCGTTTACAATTGCCTTGATGGACTTAGCATCCGGAGCTGTAACCTTAAATGACAATGAGGTTTTATCGTTTGCTTGATTAGGCAATTCATAGCTGAATTTATTTTTGTCAAACTGATATGATACTCCTGTTATTTCAATTTTGCTAGCTTTATTGTCTTCGATACTGCCTGCTTCTTCAACTGTCACTTTGCAGTAAGGCATTACTGCTCTGTGTGATAAATTATCATATCCCATTGCGGTAATGCAGTATTCGCCTGCTTTGTCAAACGCAAGACTGATTTTTCCGTCAGTAGCTTTTACCGCAGCAAGCTCATCCCCAAGCTGCCCGTCAGCACCTAAAAGGTATACGGACAGTGCTCCGTCTTCATTGTACATCTCGGAGCCGGTATCATTCAGATAGCCTGTCATAAACATAAAGCCTTTTAAATACAGCTCAACTTTTTCTCCGGTTTCAAGCAAAATTCTATCTGCAATATTATGATTCGATGTTTCAAAGTAAGAAACCATATCACACCATAATCCATCCTCATAATAAAAGAAATCAACAACATCGCCGTCGGTCAGCGGTGCCGTATTAACCATATAACCATTATTGTCTGCATCTTTACAATATTTATGATTTACTGCAAATCCGGAGTACATTCCTGTTGCCTCATCGCCAAAGCTTGCTGTAGGATTTCCGTAACTAACAGACAAATATTGACCTGCAGTAGACGGAGTAAAGCTGTCCCCGTACTTTTCTGCGTGCGCGGCAACCAATGCGTCCAGTGCTGTTATTGTTCCTTCGTTAACATTTCCGTTATCAAAGCCATATTTCTTTGCTGTTCCATATGCAACCGAAACGGTCTTAGGCATATAGGTGTATTCTGTTTCCTTTTGTGCACTGACTCTAACGTTTATCGGAGAGATTACTTTAACGATACAAACCGGTGCAGTAATTGCGGTTACAGTACTTTCATTTACGATTTTTGTTTTTTGAGCTGAAACAACATATGTTCCGGCTGTCTCAAATGATATATTAAAATTGCCACTGGTATCTACAACCGTATCTGTTGCTTGCCCATTTTGTGTAACAACAACGCTTCCTTCGGTATACGGTGTCATAGATGGTAACCATTGATCATCAAATACTTGCTTTTTCAGAGTAAGCTTTAAGTCTTCACCTGTACCTATTATTTCATAGCTTTTATCAAAGCTGACATAATCCTCATTATCCGGATATGTGCTTTGATTAATGTATACATCAATAGCATCTCCTGCATTAACTGTTTGCCCCAAAGATGTTACCTGAACATTTCCTCTGTTAAGTTGGTATCCGAAATTATCGCTTTCGTTTCCCCACAGTTTTACTAAACGCAAGCCATATCCTTGGTCTGCACTTGCATATCCGTTTTCTGCTCCTCCATCATAAAATTTTTCGTGAGCAGCATATAACACATCGTCAATATCGAACGACCCGTTTTGGTTATAATCGGAAACCTCAACCTCTGCATAAGCAACTAAGGTTTCGTCTGTCGCTTTTATGAATTTGCCGTTCTCACTGATTGACACATATGCCGTTATGGTTTCTTCCTCGCCCGCATATGCCGTCTCCGCAGCTCCGAGCATTCCGCTCGGCATCATTGTGAATACCAGCATAAACGCCATCATCAGCACGAGT
>CAZQSP010000081.1:0-4977 GCA_964596085.1 uncultured Oscillospiraceae bacterium | reverse complement strand
TTTCCCACTGAGGAAGTGTGTAGAGGTATTCAGCCTCTGCCTTGAGCATGTTGAAAAATAGCTTTTCAAAATCAACGTCAAGCTCGATATCGCTGTCCTCGTTGACAGCTTCAAGCTCAAACGGGTTGTTAAGGCTTGTTTGGATACCGTCGAGGAAGCCCATAAAGATTGCAGGCTTTGCCTCGAATTTTTCAACCAGCTCGCTGAATTTGCCTGCAAGGTGAGTATCCTTGTTCTCTAAAATGTGCGAATAGATTCTTGTTTCTGTTTCGCTGTATTCCTTCCAAAAATCCTCAAAGGTTTCTTCTGTCTGACCCTCCATAAGGTCAACCCACTGCTTGTATAAGCTCATTGTTATTTTCCTCCTGTATATTATTATGCTTCTTATCCTATTTTATTTTATTTTATTTTATTTGCGACTGCGATTATATCGCCCACGACAGCACTTCCCGTAGGCAGTGCACCTGCGCCCTTGCCGTAGAACATCAGTTCGCCGACCATATCGCCGGTAACATATACGGCATTAAACTCGTTGGAAACGGAGCTGAGAGGGTGGGAGAGCGGAAGCTTTTTCGGTGATACGCTCGCCTTGACCTCACCGTTTTCGAGATAGGCGTGTCCTATAAGCTTTATCTTACAGTCCTCATCGGCTGCCGCCTTGATATCATCAGCAGTTATTGCGGAAATTCCGACGGTCGGAATGTCCGAGGGTGCAATGTATTTGTCGAACAGCAGTGCTATCAAAATGGAAAGCTTGTTGGCTGCATCAAGCCCCTCGACATCTGCCGTAGGGTCTGCCTCCGCAAAGCCCTTTGCCTGCGCATCTCTAAGTACATCCGCATACTCCGCACCCTCCTCCGTCATCTTGGTAAGTATATAGTTGGTGGTTCCGTTCAGGATACCCATTACCTCAAGAAAACGGTTTCCCTGCAAGGGCTGCTGTATAGCTGTCAGAACGGGAATGCCGCCGCCGACAGCCGCCTCAAAGAGAAATTCGACCTTGTTCCTGCGTGCCGTTTCTGTCAGAAGCTCGTAGTTTGCCGCCACAGCCGCCTTGTTTGCACTCACGACGTGCTTGCCGTTGTTCATAGCCTTGAGCATAAACGAGGTGGCAGGCTCAATGCCGCCTATTGCCTCGACAACAAGGTCAATTTCCGGGTCGTCCAATATGTCGTCCGGGTCATTTGTAAAGAGAAAAGCAGGAGCCTGAGGCTTTCGCTTCAGAAGCTTGACTGCCTCTATCCGAACTCCGGTACGCTCGGAAATAAGCTCAGCATTTTCGTTCAGGATTTTGTAAGTACCGCTGCCGACCGTACCAAAGCCCAGAATGCCGACTCTGATTTGTTTCATAAAATTTCCTCCGTATAAATTGTAGCAATGAGAGAATTATATAACATTTATTCGATTTTGTCTTTCTTTTTTTGAAAAATTTGATATTATAGTTTATGAACACAATTAAGACTTAATATAGGATAAATGAGAGAAAGAGGAAAGAGATGGCATTACATATTGTTTTTGTAGAACCTGAGATTCCGCCCAATACGGGAAACATAGCAAGAACCTGTGCGGCAACGAACACCGTGCTGCATTTGGTCAAGCCGCTGGGCTTCAGCATAGATGATAAGAGCCTAAAAAGAGCGGGGCTTGATTATTGGCCGTATGTAAAGCTTGAGCTTCACGAAGGCTTAGATGAATTTATGGCAAAGTACGCAGACGGCTCGCACAGACTTTTCTTGGCAACGACCAAGGGCGGACATATTTATACCGAGTTTTCGTACAAGGATGGGGATATGTTCTTGTTCGGCAAGGAAACAGCAGGACTGCCTCGCGACTTCATCGCCGAGCACGAGGAAAATGCGATCCGCATACCGATGAGTGCTGACACAAGACTGCGCTCCTTTAACCTGGCAAACTCTGCCAATATAATTTTATTCGAGGCATTGAGACAATTAGCTTTTCCCGGCTTGAAATAGCCCACGACTTTTGGTATAATATTTGCATAAGAGAGAAAAAGATAAAAGCAAAGAGCAAGGATGTATTTTTAATTGAGGTGTATGGGTGAAACTTGGTTATGATTTGACGATAGAGCAGTCGCAAAAGCTGACGATGACACCGGAATTGATACAGGCAATTCAGATATTGCAGTTCAATTCGCAGGAGCTCGAAAGCTTTGTACGGGACGAGCTTATGCAAAACCCTGTTTTGGAATACGACGTGGGTGAGGAAGCGCAGAACAAAGAGCCTGAGATCTCCGAATCGGAAGTGCTTGACGACAAGGAGACTGCGGAGCTTGATTTTGACATACGTGAAAAGGTAAAAGAGGATGAATACGACGATATAAGCTACAAGCAGTGGGAGCATCGAAAGGAAAAGGACGAGCCTACGTTTGAGCAGTTTACAAGTAAGGATGAGACTCTCGAGGACTATCTCCTTTTGCAGCTAACCTTTTCCAGCTTGAAGGGCGAGGATCTGAAAATCGGCAGATACCTTGTTGAAGCAATAGATGACAACGGATATCTGACGGTTGAGCTTGAAAAGGTCGCAAGGCTGTTCGATACAAGCGTTGAGCGTGTCGAGAGGATTTTGGATGTGATACAGACCTTTGAACCGACGGGAGTCGGTGCGCGCTGTCTCAAGGAGTGCCTGATTATTCAGCTTGCGGCCAAGGGACTGCTTGAGGATTCCGTGGAGTATATTATCCTACATCATCTTGAGGATATAGGGGAAAATAAGCTGAGCAAGGTTTCAAAGGAAACAGGTCTGAGCATCATGCAGGTTCAGATGCTCACCGATTTGATAAAGACTCTGGAGCCCAAGCCGGGCAGACGTTTTTCCACGGGTGAGAGTGTAAAATACGTGATTCCGGATGTTACGGTCGAGAAGGTAGACGGAGAGTATCAAATAATCACAAATGAGACTACAGTTCCGAGGCTGATGGTCAGCTCGTATTATATGAGCTTGGCAAGACAGGCAACAGAGGATGAGACACTTTCAAAATATTTGAATGACAAATACAATTCCGCCGTGTGGCTCATAAAAAGCATAGAGCAGCGAAGACAGACAATTTATAATGTGGTGGCGGCGGTTGTGGAGCACCAAAGGGATTTTTTGGACTATGGACCGAAGTATCTCAAAACTTTGACACTGAAACAGGTTGCAGAGGCACTGAATATCCACGAGTCCACGGTTAGCCGTTCCATAAACGGAAAATATATGCAGACGCCGAGGGGCATTTTTGAAATCAAGTATTTCTTCTCGAGCGGAGTGACGGGTGCAGGCGGAGAGGGTATGTCCTCAAACAGCATCAAAACCTTTATCAAAGAGATAATAGATAACGAGAATCCTAAAAAGCCGTACAGCGATCAGGATATGGTAGAAATTCTCAGCAAAAAAGGAATAGAAATCTCAAGACGTACTGTTGCTAAGTACCGCGAGGGTATGAATATTTTATCTTCTTCAAAACGCAGAAGATACTAATATATAAATAATTATCATTAAAGCATTGTCATTATGTAATTTTAGGAGGAAAAGAAATGGCGATTAGAGTAGGCATTAACGGTTTTGGCAGAATTGGCAGAGTAGTAATTCGTGCGGCGATGGATATGCCGGAGATTGAAATTCGAGCGATCAACTTGAGAAACGCAGATTTGGAATATATGGTTTATATGTTGAAATACGACTCGATTTTCGGCAGATTTCCAAAGAGCCTCGATCACGACCAATCGGGAATTTTTATAGACGGCAAGCACGTGGATGTTTACTCGTTTTCCGATGCATCAGAAATTCCGTGGAAGGAAGCCGGTGTGGACTATGTAATAGACTGCACGGGTGCATACGTTACGACCGAGAAAGCGATGGATCATATCAAAGCAGGTGCAAAGCACGTAATTATTTCCGCGCCGGCAAAGGATAAGGATACTCCTACTTTTGTATACGGCGTAAACCATAAGGATTACAATTCGGAGATGAAGGTCGTATCAAACGCATCCTGCACGACCAACTGTCTTGCTCCGCTGATGAAGGTCATAGAGGATAACTACGGTATCAAGGAGGGCCTGATGTCCACGATACACGCAGCAACGGCAAAGCAAAAGGTTGTAGATGCAAAATCGCTCAAGGACTGGAGGACGGGAAGAAGCGTTTTCGGAAATGTTATTCCGTCAACTACCGGTGCGGCAAAGGCTGTCGGCTTGGTAATACCGTCCCTCAAGGGTAAGATGACAGGAATTTCGTACAGGGTTCCGACCGCCGACGTATCGGTTATAGATGTTAATGTTGTGCTGGAGACACCTACAAGCGGCCCTGAGCTCAGACAGAGAATCAAAGAAGCATCGGAGACATATCTCAAGGGTGTTTTGGAATATGTTGATGATGAGGTCGTTTCCGGAGACTTTGTGGGCGATCCGTGTACTTCGATATTTGACTCCAGACAGACCATAGAATTGAACGACCACTTCTTTAAGCTTATTGCTTACTATGACAATGAATTTGGATATTCCAGCAATCTGCTGAATATGCTCAAGCATATGCACGAGGTAGACTGCAAATAATCCTCACGGTATATATACATATCATATACAGAGAAAAGAGGAGAAACAAAATGAAAAAAACAATTAAGGATGTGGAAGTAAGGGGAAAGAGAGTACTCGTTAGATGTGACTTCAACGTACCGCAGAAGGACGGCAAAATCACGGACGATATAAGAATCGTTTCCGCGCTTCCGACAATAAATTATCTGAGGGAGCACGGTGCAAGAGTAATTCTTATGTCACATCTCGGCAGACCGGAGGGCGAGCCCAAGCCCGAGTATACACTCAAGCCTGTAGCAGACAGACTTTCAGAGCTTTTGGGCACTGAGGTTGTTTTTGCAGCCTCAGACTGCGTGGTAGACGATACGGTTCGCACTGCTGCCGCAAGGCTTTCGGACGGAGAAGTTATGCTCCTTGAAAATGTAAGATACCGCAAGGAAGAAACCAA